>CAZDSB010000648.1:0-9864 GCA_964507515.1 uncultured Myxococcaceae bacterium | reverse complement strand
GCCGCTGACCGAGGGCGAGCAGCTCCGCGCGGGCAAGGTCAAGCTCGACGTCCTCCACCTGCCCGGACACACGCCGGGCCTGGTGTGTCTGTGGGACGCCGAGCACCGGCTGCTCTTCGCCGACGATCACCTGCTCGCGCGGACGTCGCCGAATCCGTTCCTCGAGCTGGTCGACGAGCGCACCACCAGGCGCGCGCTCGTCCAGTATCTGCATTCCATCGGGCGGGTCCGTGCGCTCGACGTCGACTGGGTCCTGCCCGGCCACGGCGCTCCGTTCCAGGGGCATCGCGCGGCGATCGATTCGCTGCGCAAGTTCTACGTCCGGCGCCAGGAGAAGCTGCTCGAGACGCTCGAGTCGGGACCGCGCACTCCGGTGGAGCTGTCCAGCGTCCTCTTCGGCCCGCAGGAGGGCGCGCGGCTGTACCTGACGCTCTCCGAGGTGGTGGGGAACCTCGAGGTGCTCGAGGACGAGGGCCGCGTCCGACGGGTGACCGACGGGCCGGTGGAGCGCTGGGCGACGGCCGGATAGGCCGGCTCAGCCGGTGCCGTACACGCTGCGGGTCATCTCGTCCGGCCCGGCGTAGCGGGGCACGGTCACTCCCTCCTCCGTGCCCGGCAGCCAGCGTGCCCCCGAGCGCTGGGCGATCTCTCGCACCAGCCGCCAGTACGCCTCCTTCGGAGCGACGCCAGGGTAGAGGGCATCGAGGCCGAGATCGGCGAGCGTGGCGCGAAGCACCGTCGAGCCCTTTCCGCCCTCGGGCCAGGAGATGACCAGGTCGGTGAGGACGGTGTTCCGGCCATCGGCGGCCGGGACCATGCCCAGCGCGAGGCCCAGCACCCTGCCGAACGGCAGCGGGTTGACCCCGTTCGGGCTCGAGATGCGGAGCCCGGCCTCGTCCAGCCCGACCAGCCGCATGGGCACGATGCGCGGCGGCGGAGCCGGTGCCACGGCGAGGGGCGAATAGTCCTCGAGCGAGGGACGCAGCTCGAACTCGAGATGCGTGTCCTCGGGAGGTAGCTCGATGCTTCGCGGCTCCTCGCGCGCGAACTTCCGCTGCAGGACGTTCACCCGCTTCAGGAGCTCGGGCTCGTGGGCGGTGAGCTCGGCGGCGGCCGCCAGCGCCCTGGCGCTCGGCTCGGGGTCCAGCTCCAGCGAGCGAACGCGGGCCTTCAGACCCATCAGCCCGTCCGCGCGCGTCGCCACCTCGTAGTAGGAACGCGTGGCGGTGCCATCGCCGTCGGCATCGAGGCGCTGCGCCACGCGCCAGGCGATCGACGGGCGAAGGGCGCCTGCCGCGCCGGCGGGACCGAGCTCCTCGAGGGTCACGCGGAGCAGCTCGGTGGTTCCGGCGAGCGCGAGGGTGAGTGCCTCGTCGGTCTGCGCCAGCGCGCCGGTGTCACCGAGGAGGTACGAGGCTCGCGCGAGCCCCGCCTTCGCGTCGAGCTGGTCGGGCCGCTCGGCGAGCACGCGCAGGAACGCGTCGCGCGCGGTGGCCGCGTCCTCCTTGGCGAGCGCTTCCTTTCCCACGAAGTAGTCCGGGTGCTGGACCCAGTCGCCGGGCCGCTCACGGGCGGGCGGGGTCAACGTCTTCAGGAGATTCCGCAACACGGGCATTCAGGACCGCCGGAGCAGGCTGGGGACCGCAGCGCGACTCGCGCGTTGTACGTTGAACGCACCGAGCGCGGAACTCGGTTTCTGCGGACTCGCGGGAGGGTGACCGTCGACCCGGGAGCGCGGTGAACGGGGCGGGACACTGCTGGCGGACGTTCACACGTCCAGCGCACTGCCACCTACCCGTCTGCGTCGGCGTTCAGCGCTTCTGGCGCAGCTCGACTCGCCGGATCTTCCCGCTCACCGTCTTCGGAAGCTCGGTAACGAAGGAGATCTCGCGCGGGTACTTGTACGGAGCCGTGGTGCGCTTCACGTGCTCCTGGAGCTCGGTGGCCAGGGCTTCCGAGGCGGCGACGTTCGGCTTCAGCACCACGAAGGCCTTGATGCGCTGGCCGAGCTTCTCGTCCGGCACGCCGACCACGGCCGACTCTGCGACTGCCGGGTGCTCGAGGAGGGCCGACTCCACCTCGAATGGCCCGACGCGGTACCCGGAGGTCTTGATGACGTCGTCGGCGCGACCGACGAACCACAGGTATCCATCCTCGTCGCGGATGGCCCGGTCGCCGGTGACGTAGAAGTCGCCTCGCAGGGCGGCCGCATTCGTCGCCTCGTCCCCGAGGTAGCCGGCGAACATCCCCACCGGGCGCTCGGGCTTCACCCGCACGGCGATGTCGCCCTCCTGACCCACCGCGACCTCGCGTGCCTCGTGGTCGATGACCCGCACGTCGAACCCGGGGGAGGGCTTTCCCATCGAGCCGGGCCTGAAGGGGAGGCACTGGAACATGCCGACGATGGCGACGGTCTCGGTCTGGCCGTAGCCCTCGCGGATGGTGAGGCCGGTGGCGCGCTTCCAGGCCTCGATGACCTCTGGGTTCAGCGGCTCCCCGGCGCTGATGACGTGACGGAGCGCGGGGAGCGACCACTTCTTTAGATCCTCGAGCACGATGGCCCGCCACGCCGTGGGCGGCGCGCAGAAGGTCGACACCTTCTCGCGGCCGAGGAGGTCGAGGAGCGCCTTCGCGTCGAACCGACCCCGGAAGTCATAGACCACCGAGCACGCGCCCTGGCTCCACGGGCCGAACACCTTCCCCCAGGCGCACTTGGCCCAGCCGGTGTCGGAGAGGGTGAAGTGGATGTCGTCCGGCCCGAGGTCGAGCCAGTACTTGCCGGTGACGACGTGGCCGATGCCGTAGCTGGCGTGCGTCTGGGGCACCATCTTCGGCATCCCGGTGGTGCCGCTGGTGAAGTAGACGAGCATCCGGTCGTCCGCGGCGTTCTCGGGAAACTCGGCGGCGCGCGCTCCGTCCACGGTCTGGCTCCGGAAGCGCACCCACGGGGCGGTGGCCTCGTCGGTCGAGATCCAGGCGACGACGTCGGCGTGTGCGCCGACCTCGAACTTCGAGGTGTGCTCGGTGGTGGTGACGACCGCGCGCGCCCGTCCGAGCTCCAGCCGGTACCGGATGTCCTTGCCGGTCAGCATGGTCGTGCCCGGCATCAGGACGAGGTTGGCGCGCATGCAGCCCAGCGCGAGGATCCACCACTCGGCGAGGCGCGGGAGCATGGTGAAAACGCCGTCGCCGGGGCCGAGGCCCAGGTCGCGGAGGAAGAGGGCGGCGTGCACCGAGCGCTCGGCCAGCTCACGCCAGCTGTAGACCTTCCGGTTCCCGCGGTCGTCGCAGTGGAGGAGCGCGGGCGCCTCGGGGCGCTCGCTGGCCCAGCGGTCCACGACGTCGATGGCGAAGTTGAAGCGCTCGGGCCGATCCCAGCGGAAGGCGGCGTACTCCGCCTCGTAGTCGGTCATGTTCCGCGGCGAACGCTCGGTCATGGCAAGCACCTCCGATCGATCCAGCGCTTTACCAGCTTGATCCAGGGAAGGGGACCGGCGAGAAGCAGCCCTCCGCCCGTGACTGCCACCACTGCACGTCCGCGCCTCGGCGGCGCGGACATCGTCTTCCTGGCCCTGCTGGTGTTCTTGCCGGCGACCGTCGTGGCCGCCTGGCTGCATGCCGGCACCTGGGTCTTCGTGCTGGCGGCGCTCGCGCTGATCCCCCTCGCGCGATGGATCGGGACGGCGACGGAGGCGGTGGCCGGTCACCTCGGCCCCGGGCTGGGAGGGCTCCTGAACGCGACCTTCGGGAACGCGGCCGAGCTGATCATCGGCATCGCCGCGCTGAAGGCGGGTCAGACGGCGGTGGTGAAGGCGTCGATCACCGGGAGCATCCTCGGCAACCTCCTCTTCGTCTTCGGAGCCACGGTGCTGGCGGCGGGGCTCAAGGAACCGCGGCCGAGGTTCAACGCCACCGCGGCGCTGTCGAGCTCGGCGCTGCTGTACCTGGCGGTCGTGGCTCTGGTGATGCCGGACCTGTTCCACGTGACGCTGGGAGCACGGGTCACGCACCTCATGCGCCCGCTCTCGCTCCTGGTCTCGGTCATCCTGGTGGTGCTCTACGCCCTGAGCCTGCTGTTCTCGGTGCGGACCGCCCGGCAGCTCTACGAGGGCGCGGACGCGGTCGAGGCCGAGCTCGAGTCGGAGAGCACGCTCGCGCCGAGGCCGTGGTCGCTCGGGCTCGGCATCGGGGTACTGCTCGCGAGCACCGCGGCGACGGTGGTGGTGTCCGAGCTGCTCGTCGGGACGCTGGAGCTGGTCATCGAGCACTGGGGGCTCACTCCGACCTTCGTCGGGGTCATCGTCATCGCGGTGGTGGGCAACGCCGCCGAGCACAGCACCGCGGTCCTCCTGGCGCTGCAGAAGCAGCTCGAGGTCGGGGTGACCATCTGCTTCGAGAGCAGCAAGCAGATCGCGCTCCTGGTGGCGCCGGTGCTGGTGTTCCTCTCCGGGCCGCTCGGGCACCCCATCACCCTCGAGTTCAGCCACCTGGAGGTGATGTCGCTCGCGCTCGCGGTGGGAGCGACGACGCTGGTCAGCCTCGACGGCGAGACCCACTGGCTCGAGGGGTCGATGCTGATCGGCGTCTACGCGATCCTGGCCCTGGTCTTCTTCTTCGTCCCGTGAGCGAGCGCACCGACAGAGCGGGGCTGGCCGACGGCGTGCTGGTGGCGGTGACCGCCATCTGGGGCTCGAGCTTCGTCGTGGTCCAGGACGCGGTCCGCCTGGCGGATCCGTTCACCTTCCTGGTGCTGCGGTTCATCGTGGGCGGAGCGGTGCTGACCGTGCGCGACTGGCGGGCGCTCGCCGACCGGCGACTGGTGCTCGCGGGCGTCGGCCTGGGCGTGCTGCTCTTCGTGGGCTTCGTCACCCAAACGATGGGCCTGCAGTTCACGACGCCGTCCCGGAGCGGGTTCCTCACCGGGCTCAGCGTGCTGCTCGTCCCGTTCGTGGGGCTGCTGCTCTTCCGGAGGTGGCCGAGCCCGCCGGTGCTGCTCGGGGTCGCGCTGGCGGTCGCGGGCCTCTGGTTCCTGACCGGCGGAATGTCGAGCGCCGGCGGAAAGACGGCGAGGGGAGACCTCCTGACCATCGCCTGCGCGATCGCCTTCGCCTTCTACATCGTGCTGCTCGAGCCGGCGGCCCGGGTGCATCGCTCGACCCCGCTGGTGGCCGTGCAGCTGTGGGTGGTGGCGCTGCTGTCGGCGCTCGCGCTGCCATTCGTGCCCCGGCACCTCGAGGCGACGCCGGCCTTCTGGTGGGCGGTGCTGTACACCGGGGTGATGAGCACGGCGGTCTGCCTGCTCGCTCAGGCCTGGGCGCAGGCGCGGACGACGGCGGTGCGGGCGGCGCTGATCTTCGCGCTCGAGCCGGTGTTCGCGGCGCTCTGGTCGGTCCTGGTGGGCCGGGAGCGGCTCGGCGCCCGGGAGCTCGCGGGCGGGACGCTCATCGTCCTCGGGATCGTGGCTGCCGAGCTCGGCGGCGTGCTGTGGGCGCGGAGGCGGGCGGTCGCGTCGTGAGCGCTGTCAGCGGCCCGCGGTATGAGTCGCGCCCCGGGCGGGACCGGTCGGTTCTCCGGTAGAGTCCGGACCCACGTCATGCCCGTCGAGCTGCGGCGCGGAGGTCTTCATCTATCGGGCACGGCGCTCTGGCTGGATGCGCACCGCAAGGCGCCACTGGCCTTCGTCAGCCACGCGCACTCGGACCATATCGCACGGCACGAGCGCGTCATCGCCACGCGGGCGACGCTCCGGCTCATGGCGCACCGGCTCGGCGCGCTGCCGTCGTGTTTGCCAGTCCCGTACAACCGGCCCTTCGAGCTCGGCGCGCTGTGCCTGGAGCTGCTCCCGGCCGGGCACATCCTCGGCTCGGCGCAGCTGCGCGTCATCCGGTCCGACGGCAGGCGGGTCACGTACACCGGTGACCTGAACCTCGAGGCCTCGTCGACGGCGGAGCCGGTGCAGGTCGCCGAGTGCGACACCCTGGTGCTCGAGTCGACCTTCGGCCATCCGCGCTACCGGTTCCCGCCGAAGGCCGAGGTCCTGGAGGCGATCGAGTCCTTCGCACGGGCGACGCTGGAGCGCGGCGCGACACCGGTCCTGCTCGGGTACAGCCTGGGAAAGAGCCAGGAGGTCATCCGGGCGCTGACCTCGCGCGGCCACAGCGTCGTCGCCCACGCGTCGGTCTGCGCCGTCGCCGAGGTGTACCGCTCGCTCGGGGTGGAGGTCGGGGCGGTGCGCCGCTTCGACGGGACGTGGCTACCGGGCGAGGTGGGCGTGTTCCCGCCGCACGTGTGGAAGTTCGAGCGGATCCTGCGCCCCTGGCCGCGGAGGACGGCGATCCTGACGGGGTGGGCGGTCGACGGAGGGACGGCGCGGCGCTACGGGGCGGACGAGGCCTTCCCGCTCTCGGACCACGCCGACTTCGAGGGGCTCCTCTCGTACGCGCGGTCGACGGGCGCGTCCGAGGTGCTCACCCACCACGGGTTCGCCGAGGAGCTGGCGCGGGCGCTGCGGGACCGGGGCATCGAGGCGCGGCCGCTCGGGACGGTGCGGCAGCTCGACCTGTTCGGCTGAGCGCTGAGCCGCGATTTCGCTGAGCTCGGAGGCGTCGTTGCCGGAGCGCGGACCGACTCCGTTCATGAAGCGCTCCGTTCAGGGAGCGCGAGCCGTCTCGGCCCTGGAGCGCGCGGACCCAGATTTGCCCGTGTGGAACGCCGGAGGGCGAGCAGCCCGGGCCGAGGCTTGGACGGACGGACTGCGCGAGCCCCGGACGCTCCCGTCGGCCCAGCCTTCTTCCTCGTCCGAGTTGGTCGAGGCGGGATCCGGGGAGAGGAGGGCCGCGGCGAGTGGTGGACCGTTCGCCGACCGCTGGGTTGCCGCTCCGCCGGGTCGGGCCGGGGGGCCCGCGCGGTCGGATGGCTCGAGGTGCAATAGCAACCCGCGCGGCAGCTCTCGAGGGAGACGCGCGGGGGAGTTGCTATTGCACCTCGAGCTCCCAGCCCGGCCTCCCGGGGGCTCCGTCGAATCTCGGGGTCGTCGGCGCCTTCCGGCACACGCGAACGGCAAGACCAGCTCGGCGTCCAGGCGCGGGCGCCTCCCGGGAGCACCACGGGGTACACCCCGCCACGGTGCGGAAGCAGGCCAGGCCTGGTCCCGGCGACTGCTCACGGCTCCTCGGCCATCTCGCGTCGCATCGGGGCCCCGCCACCTTGGCAGACGGCGGTGACCGGGGCCCGCGGCCGGTCTCACTCCTCCGACGACTGGACGATCAGCTTCTCCTTGCCGCACACCGAGCAGCGCAGGTGGACGAACAGGTCCCCCTCGCTCTCCTCGGGAACCGTCCCCGCCGGGATACCGAGCTCCGTCTGCGCGAGCTCAGCCACACGCTTCGGGATCTCCGACGCGGGGAAAGCTTGCAGGGTGAGCATCTCCTTGTCGTGGCACTCGCGGAACTCCGGGCCGTGAAGCCAGGCCGGCTCGGTGCCCGCCGGCAGCCGCGACAGCTGCTCGAGATGCGTCGCGGCCTCCGCCAGGTACGCCAGCCGCCGCAGTCGCGCCTCCTCCGGCAGCCCGGCGTGGGCGGAGAACGCCTCGCCGAGCGCCCGTCGATCGTCTCCGACCGCCATTGCCACGAGATCCAGCGCCGCCTCGTGCGCCTCCACCGCCTCGTCCCAGTTGTTCTCCGGGGTGAACCCCGACTCGAGCAGCGCCTCGAAGAGCTGCGTCGCCGCCAGACGCCGGCGCACCTCGCCCAGCGCCTCCTCCGCGTTGTGCGCCAGCCGCAGCTCCCACATCGCGCCCGCGACCCGAGGGTCGACCGCGCCGGTGTGGTCGTCCACCTCCAGCTCGGCCCGGAGCAGCTCGCGCAGGGTGTTCGCCGCCGAGAACCGGAACGCCGGCTCCACGCCCACCTCGCGCAGGTACATCACCGCGTACGGCGCCTCCTTCGACCCGAGCCGGAGCGCGGTCTGGGCGCGCTTCACCGCGTCCGGATCCGTCACCGGCCGGCTTCCCTCCAGCCGCGTCTTCACCGCCTCACGCAGGAGCGACTCGAGGCCGGCTCCCGCAGAAAGCCGCGTCGGCAGCGGCGGCCGCAGCCCGGGCGCGTCCAGCACCCAGGGGGGAATCGAGCCGAGCCGCTTCAGGCCCCGGTAGAGCAGGGTGCCCGGCGGGTCCTGCGGCTGGAACGGAGGCGGCTCGTCCAGGCCCGACCCGGCCAGGGCGGCCACCGTCGCCTGCCGCTGCTCGCGGGTGAAGGACGTGCTCCCGTGGACCGGGGGCGGCGGTGGCGGAGGTGCCTCCTCGCCGTCCAGGCCATGGACCCGGTCCATGTCCACGTCGTCCAGCTCCAGCGCCTCCAGCCCCTGCGCCCCCGAGAAGTCGCAGCGGAGGAGCTTCAGCCGCTCGAACGTCGCTCCGTCCAGGTTCGCGCCACGAAAGTCGCAGTCTTGCAGTCGTCCCCCGTGGAAGTACGCGTTCGACAGGTCCGTGTCCCGGAAGCTCACCTTCGAGAGGTCGCACCGGTCCCACTCGCTTCCGACCAGGACCAGGCCGGAGAGGTCGGTGTTGGCGGAGAAGAGGTTCTCGAACGTCGCACCGGTGTGGTCGGTGGTGACCGTCCCGGCCTTGCGCTGGCGGTTCCACTCGGTGGAGCCGTTCTTCAGCAGCTCCTCGATTCTTAGGGTCTTCGGCATAGATGGACCCCCAGTCTATCGGTGTGGTTCCATCCGCCGCCCGAGGAAAATGCTCGAGTTTCGCATCGACAGCGACCATGCGGGGGTCCGGCTCGACAAGGTGCTCCGCCAGCGCCTGCCCCGCGTCCCCGCGAGTCACCTCCAGAAGATGATCCGCACCAAGAAGGTGCGGGTGAACGGTCGCCGGGCGCGCCCCGAGCAGCCGCTGGCGGAGGGGGACGTGCTCACCATCCGGGGAGACGAGCGAGCGCTCCTCGGCGAGTCGCCGGTCCCAGCCCGTGCCCCCGCCCCGGAGGAGATCGCCCGGTTGCGCATCCTCCACGAGGACGCCTGGGTGATGGCAGTGGACAAGCCATCCGGGCTGGCGGTGCACCCGGGGAGCGGTATCCGCGGGGGGACCCTGGTGGACCTGGTCCGCGCTCACCTGGGCCCGAAGGCGGAGCGGAATGGGTTCTCGGCCAGCCCGGCCCACCGGCTGGACCGGGACACCTCGGGGGTCATCGTCGTCGCCAAGCGCCGGCCGGCGATGGTGCACTTCACCGAGGTCTTCACCCACGGCGGCGCCCGAAAGCAGTACCTCGCCCTGGCGAAGGGGACGTTCCCTCGCGCCGACGGACGCATCGACCTGCCGCTCTCCGAGCACCAGCAGTCGGCCGAGTCGAAGGCCCGGCGGGGGGTGAACATGCAGGAGGCGGCGACCCGCTACCGGGTGCTCCGGCAGGGAGGGGAGGCCGCGCTCCTCGAGGTGACGCTCGAGACCGGCCGGACGCACCAGATCCGCCGTCACCTGGCCGCCATCGGGCATCCGGTCGCGGGGGACCGGAAGTACGGGGACTTCGCGTTCAACCGGGACGCCCGGGCGCGCTGGGGGCTGAAGCGGCTCTTCCTCCATGCCGAGCGCCTCGAGGTGCCCCACCCCGAGACCGGCGCGCGGCTCCGCCTCGAGTCGCCGCTCCCGCCGGAGCTCGCGGACGTGCTTCGCCGGGCCGGCATCCCCCCGGTGACCGGTGGCGACAAGGGCACCTGACCCCGGCAGACCACGTCAGCGCGTGACGTTCACCGGCGGCGACCCCTCCTGCGGGCGAGGGGTCGCGGCCCACCGCTGTCGGGCGGCGCGCTTCGCGGGACGGGGCTCTCCGAGCCGGCGACGCCCAGGATCCAGGTGCGGAAGGC
>CAZDSB010000647.1:0-7454 GCA_964507515.1 uncultured Myxococcaceae bacterium | reverse complement strand
GTGTTCACCCAGCCGAGCCGCGCCGAAGAGAGCGCTCCCAGCACGTCTCCGGCGCGCCCCAGCGTCCGCGCGGCCCAGGCGGGCAGCGGCACCGCCGGGGGGCGCTGTCCGCACTCCTCGGCGATCTGCGACAGGAAGTCGCGATGGGTGAGGTTCTCGCCCCCGAGGACGTAGCGAGTGCGCGGACGGCCGGCGCGCATGGCGAGGACCAGGCCGTCGGCGACGTCGTCGGCGTTGACGAAGTTCGCGCCGCCGGGCGGATAGGCCTTCACCACCCCGGAGGCCACCAGTCGCACCACCTCGGCGCTGGTCGCGCCCGTCCCGTAGGCGCCCACGACGAAGGTGGGGTTGCACACGACCACTTGCAGCTCTCCCCAGTCGCCCAGCGCCAGCTCCTCCGCTGCGCGCTTGCTCTCGGCATAGGGAGTGCTGCGCTCCGGGGGAGGGCTCTCCTCGGTCGCGGGCTGGTCGAGCGTCCCGTGCCCGATGGCCACGCTGGACGACACGTGCACCAGCCTGCGCACAGCAGCGCTCCGCGCCGCCTGGAGCACCTGCCGAGTCCCCTCGACGTTGATGGTCGTCAGCAGCAAGCGTCCCGCGTCGTCGAAGCGGACGTGCCCGGCGGCGTGGAACACCCGCTCGATGCCGGCCATCGCCTTGGCCAGCGAATGGGCGTCGCGCACGTCCCCCGAAACCCGCTCGACGTCCAGGCCGCCGAGGGAACGGGCGTCGGACCCGGGCGTCAGCAGAACGCGCGGACGCTCGCCGGCCCGGAGAAGGGTCCGGACCAGGTTTGCTCCAATGAGTCCGGTGGCGCCCGTCAGGAGCGTTCGCATGGTATAGACGCGTGCCTTCAAAGCCCGCCCCGACCCGGGGCGTCAATCGCTGATGACGGACGATCCAACCGCACCACCTCCCACCTCCACCGCGCGCAGCGACGACTCCGGAGACCCGGAGGCGGAGAACGGCGAGGAGCTGGAGGCGGAGGATGACGACGACCTCGAGGAGGACGAGGACGGGACGGATCCGCTCGCCGGTCCAGTCCCCGACCCGCCGCCGCCCCACGACGAGAAGGAGCCGGAGCCCGTCCCGGCCACGCTGTGGGAGAGCGACGCCGACCACCTCGACCCCACCGCTCCGGTGCCGACGGACCACCCGCCGGACATCGATCCCCACAAGCTCGATCCGGACGCGCTGAAGGTGGTGAACCGGCTGCTGCAGTACGGGCACCAGGCCTACCTGGTCGGCGGCTGCGTGCGCGATCTGCTGGCCGGGAGGACTCCCAAGGACTTCGACGTGGCGACCAGCGCGGTGCCGAGCGAGGTGCGCGGCATCTTCCGCAACTGCCGGCTCATCGGCCGGCGCTTCCGGCTGGCGCACGTGTACTTCAAGGGCGGCAAGATCGTGGAGGTGTCCACCTTCCGCGCCAACCCCAGCGAGCTCGAGGACGCCGGCGAGCAGGGCGCCGAGGGCGAGGAGAAGGACGACCTCCTCATCAGCGACGACAACGTCTTCGGGACCGCGGAGCAGGACGCCCGGCGCCGCGACTTCACCATCAACGGGCTCTTCTACGACGTCGCCGAGGGGCGGGTGATCGACTTCGTCGGCGGGCTCCGGGACATGCGTCTCCGGGAGGTTCGCACCATCGGCGATCCGGAGATTCGCCTGCGCGAGGATCCGGTGCGCATCCTCCGCGCGGTCCGTTTCGCTTGCCGCCTGGAGTTCGACATCGAGTCCCGGACCTACGCCGCGATGGAGGGAGCGGTGGAGGACCTGCCGCGCTGCGCTCCGCCCCGGCTCCTGGAGGACACCTTCCGCATCCTCCGCGGCGGGGTGAGCGCCGGCGGACTGCAACTCCTCTCCGCGCTCGACGCCCTGAGGTTCCTGCTGCCACCGGTGGACGCATGGCTGAAGGAGCGGGGCGCCGAGGGTGCGGCACTCCTCCGGGCGCACGCCGAGCGGCTGGACGCCCGGGTGCGCTCGGGTGCCGTGCTCGAGGACTCGGTGCTCCTCGCCACCTTGCTGCTCCCGCTGCTTCGCACGCCGGCGGCGGCCGCACCGCGCGCGCATCCGGAACCCCCGGCCGCGAACACGGGCGAAGGCGAAACGCCGCCCCGCGCCGACGGCGAGGAAGCCGGTCCGGCCGTCCCACCGGCCATCGAGGACCTGCTTCAAGAACTGGTGCGGACCGCGCGACTTCCGCGCCGGATCGCCGAGCGCTGCCGGATGATCCTCCTCGCGCAGGCCACGCTCTCCGGCCAGCGTCGGCGTCGCGGGGGGCTGGCAAGCTTCCGGCGCCATCCGCTGTTCCAGGAGGCGCTCGCCGTCTTCGAGCTCTCGGTGGAGGCCACCGGCGAGCACCGCGCGGAGCTCGACGCGTGGAAGGCGGGCGGAGCTCCGGCCCCTTCGCCCGGAGGCGCACCTTCCGAGGGTGGCCGTCGCCGCCGCCGGCGTCGCAGGCGAGGCCCGCGCGCTTCCGGAGCAGGCAGCTGAGCCTGACGCCCCGAGTCAAGACCTTGAAGTTGCGCGGCGCCTCGTTCCGCGTCATCTGGAGCGCTTCTCGTGCTGAACCCGTCCTTCCTCGACGCCCCGTTCGGACCGTCGCGCGCGCCGGCGCCCATCCCGGCGCCGCTGGGTGAGTCCGAGCTCGGGTCCTTCCTCGAGCACCTCGCGATCCGGCGCGAGCGTCCGTCGCTGCCGTTCCTGCGGCGACTGCAGCGCCGGTGTCTCACCACCGTGGCGTTCGAGAACCTCGACATCCACTGGCGGGTCCCGATCGCACTCGACGTCGGGCACGCCTGGGAGAAGATCGTGCGTCGCCGGCGCGGGGGCTTCTGCTACGAGCTCAACGGCCTCTTCGGCTGGGCGCTCGAGCGGCTGGGCTTCGACGTGGCTCTCCTCTCGGGGAAGGTGTGGCGCAAGCCCACCCGGAGCTGGGGCCCGGACTACGACCACCTCGCGCTGCACGTGCGCGTCGACGGCGGCGACTACCTGGTCGACGTGGGGTACGGCGACTCGTTCCGCACGCCGATCCCGCTCCCCTCGGCCGAGCACAGCGACGTGAGCGGCGCGTACCGTCTCTCACCCGACGGCGGCGAGGTGCAGCTGGACCACTCGGTGGTGGCCGGTCACTGGCGGCCGCTCTACCGGGTCTCGCTCCGGCCGCGGGCGCTGTCCGAGTTCTCGGGGATGTTCCACTGGCACCAGACGAGCCCCGACTCCCCGTTCACCAACCACACCGTCTTCACGCTCGCCCGTCCGTGGGGCCGGAGCACCCTGACCGAGCGCTACCGCATGGAGACCCGCGGGGCGCACACCGTCCGGCACCGCTACCGCGGGAAGGACGAGTGGCTCCAGGAGCTGCGCACGCGCTTCGGCGTGAAGGGTCCCCTGGGTCCGCTGGCGGCCTCGTAGCCGGGGCCGTGGGTCACCGCGCCGGCCGCTTCGGATCCTCGGGAGGCTGAAGGTCGAGGCGCGAGGCGCCCGCCTGCGCGCGGATCTCGTCGTCCGGGTCGCCCTCCTCGAGCGAGAGGACGTCCGCCGGGGCCACCGCACCGCGCCCGAACCGGTCGGCGATCGCGTCGAGCGCCCGGTTCAACGCCTCGGAGCGCCGCGGTGACTCGCCGAAGAGGCCGAGCTGCGCCTCGGCGACCTCGTCCAGGTCCTGCGCGGACACGCCGGTCAGCCGGACCGGCCGCTGCAGCGGTGCGCGCTCCAGCAGCGCCAGTGCGTGGCGGTAGAGCTCCTGCCCGTCGTCGGTGGGGCGCTCGAGCGTGCAGCGTCGCGTCTGGAGGGTGAAGTCGTCGAGCTTCAGCTTCAGCTGCACCACCCGCGTGCGCAGGCCTGCCCGCCGCAGCCGCCGCGCAACGCGGAGGGCCTGGGCGTGGAGCCGGGGCCGGAGCACGTCGAGATCGGCCACGTCCTCCTCGAAGGTGTCCTCGGCCCCGATGCTCTTGCTGCCCCGATCGGGAACGACGGGACGGTCGTCCTCGCCACGGGCGAGCGCCGCGAGGTGGGCGCCGAGGTCGCCGAGCCGGGCGACGAGCCAGCCCGGATCGGCCGTGGCGAGATCCCCCACCTTGCGGAGCCCGAGCTGGTGCAGCCGGGCCTCCAGCTTGGGCCCCACGCCCCAGAGCCGGGCGACGGGAAGTCCGGCGAGGAAGGCCCGGGTCTCCTCCGGGCGGATCTCTCGCTGGCCGTCCGGCTTGGCGAGGTCCGAGGCGATCTTCGCGACGAACTTGCTGCAGGCGATGCCCGCCGATGCCGGCAGGTGGACCTCGGAGGAGATCTCCCGGCGCAGGCGCAGGGCGATCTGCGCGGGCGAGCCGAAGAGCCCCTGTGACGCCGTCACGTCGAGGAACGCCTCGTCGAGCGAGAGCGGCTCGATGAGCGGGGTGTAGCGCTCGAGGATGGAGAACACCTGCTCGCTCGCCTCGGAGTAAGCGGAGAAGCGCGGCGGAACGACGATCGCGCCCGGCGCGAGCACGAGCGCCCGGGCCATCGGAATCGCGCTCCGGACACCGAAGGGCCGCACCTCGTAGCTCGCCGCCAGGACCACGCCGCGGTGCGGATGGCCGCCGACGATGACCGGCTTCCCCCGGAGCTCGGGCCGGTCGCGCTGCTCGACGGACGCGTAGAAGGCGTCCATGTCCACGTGGAGGATGGCCCGCATGCGGTGGGGGCGCACCCTACCGCGGAGGACCGATCTCCCCGCCCGGGGCCTCAGGTTCCCAGGAGCGCCACGATCACCCGGTGTGCGGACAGCACGTCCTCGGCCGGGCGCCGGGCCAGCAGGTCGCAGATCCGGTCTGCCAGGAAGGATCCAGGAGCCTCGTACCCCCCGAACAGGGAGTGAAGGGAGATCTCCATCCCGGCTGCAAGCTTCGCCACGCTCCGCAGAGAAGGGCTGAGCTGACCTCGCTCGATGCGCCTCACGCTGTCCACCGCCAGTCCTGCCCGCGTGGCCAGCTCACCCTGGGTCAGCCCTCGTTCATCCCGGAGCTGGCGGATGTAGCGCCCGAAACCTCGCGCGTCGTCCACGTCCAACCTCCTGAAGACACGGTAGGGGCGGCAGCCGGGCGCGTGGAGCCTTGTCATCCGCACGCGGCATGCCAGGCAGACGCTGTCCATCAGTCGACGCCGCCGAGCCCGAGCGTGCCGAGGACGCGGCGGAGGTCCTCCGGAAGCGGAGATGCGATCTCGAGCCGCGATCCGGTGGCGGGATGCGCGAGCCCGAGCCGCGCGGCGTGGAGGAAGAAGCGGTCCAGCCCCGGCTGTGGACGTCCACCATAGTCCGTGTCGCCGAGGACCGGCGCGCCGATGGCGGCCAGGTGCGCGCGGATCTGGTGCAGCACGCCGGTGCGGATCCCGACGTCGAGGAGCGCCGCGTCCCCGGCCCGCGACAGCACGCGGAAATCGGTGAGGGCCTCGCGCCCGCCGCCCGACAGCGCCGGCTCGACGTGGTCAGCCCGGTGACGGAGCGGCAGGTCGATCTCCCCGGCGTCGGCGATGGGCCCGGTGACGACGGCGAGGTAGCGCTTGTCCACCTCTCGCCCGGAGAACGCCTCGCGGACCACCTTCCAGGCCTCGGGCGTTCGCGCGGCGAGGAGCACCCCGGAGGTGAGCGTGTCCAGCCGGTGGACCAGGCCGCCCTCGCGCGGGTCGGCCGAGGCATCGGCGCACTCGGGGTGGCGGGCGACGAGCGCGTTCACCACGGTGCCGCGCTCACCGGGCGCGAGCGGATGGCTCGGAAGCCCCGCGGGCTTGTCCACCGCCACGAGCTGGGCATCGATGTGGAGGAGCCGCAGCGGGAGCTCCGGCTGGGGGACCGGCCGGGGATCGTCGTCGGGAAGCGTCACCTCGACGCGGGCGCCGGCGATGGTGCGGTCTCCCTTCCGCGGCGGCCGGCCACCGATGCGGACCGCGCCCCGGTCGAGCAGCTCCTTCACCCGGGCGCGGGGAAGGGCGAGGGCAGCGGCGAGCCACACGTCCACCCGCATCCCGGCGGCGTCCGCCGGCACGTCGAGTGTCCTGCGCTCGCTCACTCCGCGAGCGCCTCGGCGACCTCCTCCGCGGTCTGGAACCGGTCTGCCGGCTCCTTCCGCAGGAGGCGATGCGCGATGCGCGCGAGCACGGCGTCCGCGCCGGGATTGATCGAGACCAGCGGCACGGCCTCCGTCTCGAGCACCTTCTGCCAGAGCTCGTGCGGCGTCCGCGCATCGAACGGCGTCCGGCCGGCGAGCATCTCGTAGAGGATGACCCCCAGGGAGTAGAGGTCGGCTCGCGCGTCGAGCCCCTCGCCGAGGATCTGCTCCGGGGCCATGTAGCGGAACGTTCCCACCAGGCGCCCGTCGGCGGTGACCGCGCCGTCGTCGGCGAGGAACTTGGCCAGCCCGAAGTCCATCAGCCGGACCAGTCGGTCCTCGTCCACCATCACGTTGCTTGGCTTGAGGTCGCGGTGAACGAGCCCGTGCCCGTGGATGTAGCTGAGGGCGCTGGCCAGCTGGGTCATCGCGTCCTTCAGCCGTCCGGTTCGCTCGGGGCGGTTGAGCGCGCCGAGGTCGGGCGGCCGGGGTACGGGCTCGGTGGGGAGGTGCTCCACCGGCGGCGCGTCGGGCGCCTCGCCGATGCTCACCTCGCGCGACTCCTGCGTGTCCGGCTCGTCCGCTGCGTCCGCGAGGGCGCGCACGCTCTCCGGTCCGGTGGAGTACGAGACCTCCTCGCTGGGCGGCTCCTCGGAGAAGGCGCTGAGGCTGAAGGGCGCCGGGCCCCAGTCGCCGGTGTCGGTGTCGTTCCAGGGCACGCTGGGCTCGTCGCGCCGGGGGCCCGGGCCGCGGACCACCGGGGCGCCGGTGAGGTCCAGCTCGAGGTAATTGCGGAGGGTCAGGCCTTCCACGAGCTCCATCGCGAGGTAGGGGTAGCCGTGGTGGACCCCGGTGTCGAAGACCTTCACCACGTTGGGGTGCGACAGCTCGGCGAGGGTCTCGAACTCGCGGGCGAGCCGACGCGCGGCGCGCGGGTCCAGCGCCGGCCCGGTGGAGAGCAGCTTGAGCGCCACGGGATCACCGGTGCGGCGGTCGAGCGCGCGGTACACCGTCCCCGCGCCTCCACTGCCCAGCGTGTCCAGGACGCGGTAGGGGCCGATGACCTTGGGTGGCATCCGAAGCACCTGAAATCCTAGGACGCAATAAATTGCCGATCCATGGCCCCAGGCACACGCGCGCTGCCGAAACCCCGCACTCCGCGGACACTGTGCATCGACATCGGTGGCACCGGGCTCAAGGCCCTGGTGCTCGACTCCACCGGCGAGCCCGTCACCGAGCGGGTCCGGGTGGAGACGCCCCGCCCGGCCACTCCCAGGAGGGTCCTGCAGGCGCTCTGGGCCCTGGTCGAGCCGCTGGGGGCCTTCGAGCGGGTCTCGGTGGGGTTTCCCGGCGTGGTGGTGGAGGGCGTGA
>CAZDSB010000646.1:0-8154 GCA_964507515.1 uncultured Myxococcaceae bacterium | reverse complement strand
GGGAACTGCACGTTGAACTCGGCGGCCTTCATCTCCCGTGCGAGCTCGGTGTCACCGAACCCGTCGGAGATGATCAGGTACGGGTCATCCACGCCCTGGACGTACTCGGCGACCTGACCGGGATCGACCTCCACGCCGTAGGTCGCCAGCAGGGTCTCCAGCCCGGCCTCGGCGGCGGGCTCGGCGAAGAAGAGGAGATGCCCACCCTGGTCGAGGTAACGCCCCAGCTGGTCGCTCTCCGCCTTCAGGAACTTGCTGCGCGCCGCGGCGATGACGACCAGTGACGCGTCCCTCGGCACGTCCTTGCTCTTCGAGAGATTCAGGGCCTCGGCGACGTAACCTTCCTGGCCGAGGGAGCGCTTCAGCTTGCTCAGCGACGCGGAATCCTTCCCGTCGGCCGCCTCCAGCGGCCACTCGCCGTGCCCGGTCGTGAAGTAGACCTTCTGCTCTCCGACCGAGTTCAGCTTTATCAGCGCGTTGGTGAGGTCCTGCTCGGTGACGCCGTACGAGACCGCCACCGAGGTGTGCGTCTCCTTGTCTCCGCTGCCACGGCTCAGCACCAGCGTCGTCTGTCCCTTCGAGAGCTGGTACTTCTGCGCCAGGTCCGGGGCCTTCAGCGGATCCTTGAACAGGTACTCGAACCGGTCGGGCGCGATGTCGCGGTAGCGGTGCAGCAGCCGGTCCACCTGCTCGTAGTCGGCGTCCTTCGGGGACAGGAAGGCGTAGACGAGGACCTTCTCGTGCAGAGAGGTCAAGGTGCTGCGAGTCTGCGGCGCGAGGGTGAAGATCTTCTTCGTCGTGAGGTCCCAGCTCTTGTTCTTCTTCGCCGCGATGTAGTTGACGCCCACCAGCGCGACGAGGACCACCGCCAGCATGGCGATGCTGGACACCAGGTAGAAGGTGCTCTTCCGGGACGCGAACTGGTTGAACTCGCGCAGGTTGGTCGCGAGGTACGCTCCGAGGAGCAAGGCTCCGAGAACCACCTTCCCGCCGGCAATCCACACCGAGCCGGTGGTCAGCAAGTAGCTGTACGGCGCGGAGAGCAACGAGACGAGGCCGAGGGCCCCCAGGATCTTTCCGAGCGTGCGCAGGTTCATCGGTCAGGCCCACCGCTGCGCTTCCACCGCCCGGTGGGTCAGCAGCAACGAGAAGAGGATCACCGAGCCGAAGAAGACCGGTGCCTTGAGCTCGAGCATTCCCCGGGTGAGCGCCGAGAGCTGCGAGCCGAAGGAGAGGTAATTCAGGATGCTTCGCAGCGGCTCGTCCGCGTTCGGCGAGACGATGCTGATCACCCACCACGCCAGGAGGACCACGAAGGTGAGGAAGGCGGCCAGCGCCTGGCTGTCGGTCAGCGAGGACAGGAACATCCCCACCGCCATCCCGGTCGCGCCCCAGAGCAGCAGGCCCGTGAAGCCGAGCCAGACGGTGCTCCATTCCAGCGCCGTGCCCGACTCGCTCGCTCCGAAGAGAGACAGCGTCAGGGGAAAGATGATGGTCAGCCCGAGGGTCGCCCAGATCACCCCCACGCCGCCGAGGTACTTGCCGAGCACGATCTCCCACGGCCGAACCGGCGCGGTCATCAGCAGCTCGAAGGTCCGGTTGCGCTTCTCTTCGGCGAAGAGGCGCATCGAGAGGAAAGGGGCGGCAAAGACGGTGATCACCGCGATCACGCCCCAGAGCTGGACGACGACGCCGTCGGTCAGGTTCTTGTAGACCGTCCAGTCCGGGGGCAGCCGGTTCCAGCCGTACATCTGCGCCTTGGACTGCACGTCGACGAAGGCAATGAGGTTCCCGAAGAAGAAGAAGGCCGAGAGCCCCACCATCCCGGTGAAGATCACGTATGCCCAGGGCGTGCTGAAGTAGATGCCCAGCTCCTTGCGAGCGATTGCCAGCGCGTTTCGCATGGTCGATGACCTCAGGCAGCGGTGAGCTTGAGGAAGATGTCCTCGAGCGATGCCTGGTCGCCCTGACCCAGCGCGTGGGCCAGGTTTCGGATCTCGTCGAACGCGACCATCCGCCCCTGGTTGAGGATGAGGACCTTCTCGCAGGTGAGCGTCACCTCGGAGAGGATGTGGGTGCTCAGAATGACCGTGTGCTTTCCGGCGAGCCCCTTGATGACCGAGCGCATCTCCGCGCGCTGGCCGGGATCGAGCCCCTCGGTCGGCTCGTCGAGGATCAGCACCGGCGGATCGGCGAGCATCGCCTGGGCGATGCCCACCCGCTGCCGGTACCCCTTCGACAGGTTCTGGATGAGCCGCTCCATGACGTCGCCGACGCCCGCGATGTGGGCGACGCGCTCCAGCTCCGCGGCCATCTGGCCACGGCGAACACCCTTGATGGACGCGACGAAGCGCAGGTACGCCTTCACCGTCATCTCCGGGTAGAGCGGCGGCGTCTCCGGCAGGTACCCGATGCGCCGCTTCACCTCGTACGGTTCCTCGAAGACGTCGAACCCGGCGACCTTCACCGTCCCGCTGGTGGCGGGCAGGAAGCCAGTCAGGATCTTCATCGTGGTGGACTTGCCGGCTCCGTTCGGTCCCAGGAAGCCAAGGATCTCCCCTTCGGGGACGCTGAACGTCAGGTCGTCCACCGCGATCCGATCCCGGTACCGCTTGGTGAGCCCCGTGACCTCGATCATCGCCGTCATTGGACTGTCGTTCTCCACGAGCGGGCGCGCGATACTATGGATGGGCACCTCCCTGTCAACACACGGAGCGCACGGGATCTTTCCGTGGCCTGCTGGGTGCAACGGCAACGACCCGACATGAGCGTGATCGTTCAGAAGTACGGAGGCTCCTCGGTGGCCGACGTGGAGCGCATCCGCAAGGTGGCGGCGCGGGTAGCGTCCAGGCGAGCCGACGGGCACCAGATGGTGGTGGTCGTCTCGGCCATGGGCGACACGACCGACGAGCTGCTCACCCTCGCCAAGCGGATGTCCGTGGATCCCCCACGGCGCGAGCTGGACATGCTGCTGACCTGTGGGGAGCGGATCAGCATGGCGCTTCTCTCCATGGCGCTGCACGAGCAGGCAGTCCCGGCCATCAGCTTCACCGGGAGCCAGAGCGGCATCATCACCGACGATTCCCACTCCCAGGCCCGCATCGTCGAGGTGCGCCCGGTCCGCATCCGCGAGGAGCTCGAGCGCGGGAAGGTGGTCATCGTCGCCGGTTACCAGGGCGTCTCGCGGAACCGGGAGATCACGACCCTGGGTCGCGGGGGGAGCGACACCACCGCGGTCGCGCTCGCCGCGGCGCTCGGGGCCGAGGCCTGCGAGATCTACTCGGACGTGGACGGCATCTTCTCTGCCGATCCGCGCGTCGTCCCCGATGCCCGTAAGCTGGAGAGCCTGGACTACGGCACGATGCAGGAGCTCGCTGCGGCCGGAGCCCGCGTCCTCAATGCGCAGGCGGTGGAGTTCGCGCGCAGCGCGGGCATCGTCATCGAGGCGCGGAGCACGCACGGAGGCGGCACCGGTTCGCGCATCGGTCCGGTGGCGACACAGGTCCGGGCGGTGTCGAGCGACATCGATGTCAGGGTGCTCGAGGTGCCGGACGCGCGGCTGGAGGCCGTGCTCGAGCAGCTCGCCGAGGACGAGGTGCGGCTGCGGCTCGTCGCCGGAAGCCGTGGCGGGGCAGGGCGGCTGCTGGTCGTCGTTCCGCTCCAGGACGTGCACGGGCTGGATGCGTTCGACGCGAGCCTCCGGGACCTGGGGGCCGATCCGCGCCCCGGCCTCGGGACCGTCACCCTGGCCGGCCCCGGCGTGGGGACCGACAGTGGGGTGCTCGCTCGATGCCTCGCCGCGGCCGAGTCCCTTCGCATCGACGTGCGGGCGCTACACGGCTCGCCACTGCAATTAACCTTCGTGGTGGAGGGGAGCCGGGTCGGGGAGCTCGCCCGTGAGCTCCACAGGGTGATGCACTGATCAGGGCCGGTCGCGGTCGCGCGCCAGCACCGCCACGTTGACCTCCGCCCGCACCTCGAAGCCCAGGCCGCGGTAGAGCGTGATGGCGGCGGCGTTGGTCGCCCACGCATGCAGGAATGCGCGTTCGCCCCGCCGCTGAATTGCCGCGACGACAGCGGCCGACAGGCGCCGGGCGAGGCCCTTTCCTCGGAAATCCGGGTGTGTGCAGACGCCGCTCACCTCGGTGAATCCAGGAAAGCGCATGCGCTCGCCGGCCATCGCGACCAGTCGGCCCTCGGACCGGATGCCGAGAAAGCGGCCCATGTGATGCGTTCGCGCGAGGAACGGACCGGGTTCGGTGAGTGTGGCCAGCGCCAGCATCTCCGGCCCGTCGGCGTCGGTCAGCAGCACGACGTCCTGCTCGCGCTCGTCCGTCAGCGGTCGAGTGGCAACCATCTGCACCCCGCTGGCCACCTTCAGCGCACGCAGCTGCGATGGCACCACGACGGCAGGCACCTGGAGGAGGTAGATGCGCTCACCGGGGCGGACCAGGGCCGCGAGCGCGGCCTGGGCTTCGGCACCGTCATCCCGCGTGGACGCAAAGAGGTTGACGTCACGAACGAAACGTCTGGCGCGCTCGTCCCCCTCGGAGAGCGGCGCGTGAACCGTGGTCAGCGAGGCCCAGACGGGGCGATCCAGCTCATGCATGTCGGCGAGCTCCTGGAACGCTGCGAAGGGTACGGGCGGCGAGCGGCGTCTCCTCCAGCGCGGCCTCCAGGCTGGCGAGCTGCGCGAGGAAGCGCCCCGAATCATCGTCGCAGGCCTCGCGCACGGCGGCCTCGATGCCGGGAAACGTCCGGCGTCTCAATCGCACGAGGAGCTGGCGGCCTGCGGGCGCGAGTGTGAGCACGCGGGCGCGCCCGTCATCCTCCGCAGCACCGGAGCGGACGAGTCCCGCGGCCTCGAGCGGCGCCGTCATGCGCGTCACGCCTGGCTGGGTCACACCGAGAGCCCGCGACAGGTCGCCGATGGTCATCGGGCCCAGCTCGTCCAGCGCCGCAAGTGCAGGCAGATGGGACGCAGGCACGGGCACGCCGGCGTCCTCGAGGATGCGCTGGGTCTGGGCCTGCAGCCGGTCGCCCAGACGCTTCAGGCGAGTGCCGAGCGCGAGGTGGCCGAGAAGCTTCACGACGTCCTTCATCCGGGGCTCCCTGGAGAACGTGGTATATAACACGTTATATATGGCTCCCGCACGTGGGAGTCCATGACAACGCGGGGCTCTACTGGAGGCCGTAGGCGCGACGGAGCAGCTCCTCCGCCGGCAGGCCCGATCGCCTTGCCGCCTCGACGTCGAGCCCGATGCCGTGCCCCCGTCCGCGTCCGCGGAGTCGCACCGTCTCACCCTCGAAGACCGCCTCCGTCGGACAGCCCGGGAGCCGGAGTGCTGCACGCGCCTGCTCGCAGGGAAGCCGCTCGACGCCACCCATGCGCGTGATCTCGAGCATCCGGCCGTCTCCCGAGATGGCCGTCGCCTTCCCGACCACGGCCCCGACCTCGGCTCGCGATCGCCGGACCTCCCACCGCTCGCCGCCGCCGCGAAAGTAGGGAAGCCAGCGATCCGTCGGGAGCTCCGGCAGCTCGAGTGCCCGGCTTGCGTCGACCGTCGGCGCGGCGGTGCCGAGAAACGCCTGACAGTGGGTGGTGTCGCAGAGCGGCCGGTCCCGATGCCGCCCGACCCGGACATCGTGGGCGATGACCTCCGCGAGCGCCACTGCCGCCTCGCCGGTGAGGCCCGCATCCTCCGCGGAGAGGACACCGGCGACGTACGCGCCGAGGGTCGTGCGGAAGATCACGTCGGAACCTCGTCGGGCTCGAGCTTCCCGGGCTGTCGTCCCGGGGTCCGGGCGTCCCTCCGGGAGAGGTCGAAAGGAGAACGTGCCGGCATAGGGGCGCGGATTGCCGTCGGCGACGCGGACTTCCCACGGTCCGCCCGCGCAGAGGACCGTTCCGGTCCCGAGCGCGTCGCGGAGCGTCTGCCACTCCGAAGGAAGCTCCTCGATCTGCTCGTCCCGCAGGCGCACGCCTCGCCCTCCGCAGTGGATGCTCACCCTGTCGGCGCCGACCAGACCGAAGACCTGGAGCTCGGCCGCCGAGTCGGCACGTCCGCGCGGGGGCACCGACGCCCGGACCTCCCCGACGACGATCCGATCCTCGTCGACGCGCGCCACCAGGTCGGCGGCGCTCCACGGAGGTGAGCGTCCCGCCGCGGTGTCGACGCGGACGAGGTCCGCGAGCGCGCGGGCGGTGCTCGCCCCGAGCGCGTGGATGGGAAAGTCTTCGCCGGCGAGCACGTCGCCCGAGTGACGCGAGAGCACGAGGAACCGCTCCCCACTCCTCGCCGTGCCCCCGTCGGCCGCGCGCGCGACGGAGCCACCGAGCCCGAGCGCCACCGCGGTCCAGCTCAAGACGGAAATTCCGCGGATGCAGAGCCCGAGCTCGGTGCCGATCGTCACGAGGCTTACGACGCGGGTCGCACGAGCCGCCGCGTGGGGCGGCCGTCCTGCTTGGTGCGCCGGAAGTCGTCCGTGCGCGCGGGCAGCGCCACGAAGTCGCACATCTCGCAGAGCCGGCTGTAGATGCGCTCGCCGATGCGCTCCACCAGGAGCTCCTCCCGGTCCTCCAGTGCCTGCGCCGGCGCCTGGTACCCGCGCGGTCCGGGGGACGCCGTTCGCTCTCGCTCGAGCGAGAAGTTCGTCGCCACGATGGTGGTGAGCCCGGAGTTGTAGCGACGGGCGATCAGCTCGTCGAGCGTCTCCATCTCGAACGGGCTTCCCCGGCCCCGTCCCAGCTCGTCGATGGCCAGCACGTCCGCGTCCACGAGGCGGGCGATGATCTCGCCGCCGCTCTTCCCCGCGTTGAAACCCCGGCGAATGTCCGCGTAGAGCAGCGAGATCTCGCGGTACTGGGCGGACGCACCTCGCTCGAGCACGAGGTGCCGCAGCGCCGCCGACAGGAGGTGTGTCTTCCCCGAGCCGACACGGCCCGAGATGACGAAGCCTCGGGCCGGCCGATCGCGCCTCCACTCCTGCGCCACGGCGCGCGCGACGCCGAGCGCCTGCTCCAGCGCCGAGGTCTTCTCCTGATCGTCTCCCTTGGCGCGGAACGTCGCGAAGCTGCTCGTCGCGTGGTGGGCCGGCACTCCGACCTGCGCGAACGTCGCCACCCGCTGCGCGAGCAGCCGGCACACGCACGGCGTCAGCGCCTCGTAGCTCCTCGGCCCGACCTTCTTGCTGAACTCGACCTGCCGCGAGGTGTAGACGAAGCCGCGTCCCTCGCAGTGCGGGCACCGCTCGCGGCAGCTGCAGACCCGCGCCACCGCCCGCGCGCGCCGTCCCTCCCCATCGCCGGGTCCCGGTTGCACCTCGGCCTCGACCCGGTAGCCGTCACCGCGGCATTGGGGGCAGGTGGAGGAGCTGGCGAGGGCTTCCATGTCGTCGTGCAGCCTCAGTCGCGACGTCCCCAGGTGCGTGGCGCAATGCCGCGCAGTTTTCGGGACCGAGGAGCCGGCTCCTGTACCATTTCGAAGCGGCTCGTGTGCAAGCGTTCCGCGCGATCGATCGCGACGCACACGCCGT
This sequence comes from uncultured Myxococcaceae bacterium, assembly GCA_964507515.1. Taxonomy (GTDB): domain Bacteria; phylum Myxococcota; class Myxococcia; order Myxococcales; family Myxococcaceae; genus RPRB01. The sequence continues at coordinate 618 of CAZDSB010000646.1, read as the reverse complement.
CCACAGGAAGCCCACCGGTTTCAGACACCATCGCCCTGTCCTGCTCCACGAGCGCCGATGGTGCGCAGCTTCCATGCATCGATCTCGGCGTCGACTTCCGGACGGCACGCGCGGAGCGAACGCGGCGCCGCCCCCGCGACCCCGTTCCAGCGGGCGCGCTCGGCGGCCCGCAGCAGCCCACGTGCAATGATCCGCAAGGGCACGCCCTGCTTGGACCAGAGTCCAAGGAGCTGACGGTCCAGGGCACCGAGCGCCAGTCCGCGCCCTCGCACCACGGCGAAGAGCACTTCCACCTGTTCGGCGAAGGTCGAGGTGGGCGGAAGGAGACTCATTCCTCACCCCGGGTGGAGCAGGCGGCCGACCGAGGGGCACGCCAGGTTGACCTCCCATCAGGAGGTTGAGGATGATGCCGCTGCAACTCCGAAAAATTTCTCAACCCGATCAATGGCTTGCCCGCTCGCCCGCAGTCACGTCCTCGCGCCTGGGCACAAGGGTCCGGAGTCCACTTCCACATGCGACGCTCCCTCGTCCTTCTTCTGACGCTCCCCATGTTCGCGCATGCGGCCGACACGGCCCGCGCGCCCAAGGAGCAAACCCTCGGAAAGAAGCAGGAGACGA
>CAZDSB010000645.1:0-5798 GCA_964507515.1 uncultured Myxococcaceae bacterium | reverse complement strand
CAGGGTGAGGCGGCCCGCGGCGGTGGCCACCGCCATCAGCGCGTAGCAGACGTAGAAGGCTCCCGTTCCGACGAGGCTCAGCCCGGTGCCCCAGCCCGCGCGCTGCACCGCGAGCTTCCGATCCTCGAGGTAGAAGCGCTGGCCCATGGAGCGGTAGCGGTCGAGGAGGACCGGTCCCAGCCCGAAGAGCTTGACCTCCTTGGCGTGCTCGTCGTTCGCCAGCACGTACTCGAGGTACATGAGCCGCCGGCTCTCGGGGCTACGCCAGTTCCGCTGCCGGAAGGCCAGGGCGCTGAAGCGCATCTCGGCGACGGTCGCGGGGATCGCCGCCACCACCAGGCCGAGCACCGCCCAGCCCGAGAAGCGGATCAGCAGCACCACGTACCCCCCGAGGGTCAGCACGTTCTGGACCAGCTGGAACGACTCGGTGACCACCGAGATGGGACGGCTCGAGGCCTCGCGCCGTGCCCGCGTGAGCCGGTCGTAGAACTCGGGATCCTCGAAGTGTCGTAGGTCCAGTGAGAGCGCCTTCCCGAGGATCCGCTCGTTGATGACGAGGCCGAGACGCGCCCCCAGCAGCTGCCGGACCAGCCCCAGGGCCCGGAGGACGATCGCCTGCAGCGCCACTACCCCGAGCTCGGTGAGCACCCAGCGGAGGGTCGCCCTCCCATCGTGCGCGACGACGGCGTCCATGATCTCCTTGCCCACGTACGCCACGGCGAGCGGCACCACCGCGGACACCAGCGTCAGCGCCGCGAGGACGAGGGTCATCCGCTGCGAGGCAGACCACACCAGGGCCAGGGTGGCCCGGGTGTGCTGGAAGCTCTCGCGCAGGACGGAGAGCCGGAATCGCGTGACGTCCTCGGCCACCGGTGGGGTTCCGGTAACTCGTCGGGGCGCCTGCTGCAATGGCCGGCCGGCCGGAATTTCGGGGAGGACTAGCTCCGGCCCGGGGGAACCGGTGCGGCGCCGACCGCGACCACCCGCCCACCCGGCTCCTGGACGAATGCCACGACCCGGAGCTGGTCGCGCTTCCACGCCGGCGCCAGGCCGAGGCGTACGTGGTGCTCGGTCCCGACCGGCCCCTCGTCCACCAGAACGCGCGCCACCGGCGCGTGCGCCAGCGTCAGCCCGCGGTTCTCGCCACGCTCGACCTTGCTCGAGAGCCTGTCCTCCGAGAGCGCCACCAGCAGGCGTCCGCTGAGTCCCGCCGGAGGCCGCACGACGACGTCGAGCCCGGGCTTCGCGGACACCACCAGCACCTCGAGCCGTGCCTTGCCCTTCGCCGCGGCCTTCTCCACGCCCCTCTTCATGCCTCCAGGGGAGGCGACCCCGGACACCCATCCGTCGATCACCATCTGCGGCGTGTACAGCCCGTCACCGCCGAGCACCCGCGCGTACGCCTCCTGGCGCTCGGTGAACTCCGGCGCCGAGAACGGATCCACCCAGCCGAGGTCGTTCCAGTAGTCCACGTGCAGCTCGAGGGGGATGACCTCGGCCTTCCGGAACGCGGGATCGCGCGCCAGCGCCGCGAGCGCCTCGTCCGCCTGGGGGCACGACGAGCACCCCTCGGAGGTGAACAGCTCCACCAGCACCGGTGGGCGGGGCTCCGCGGCGGCCAGCGCAGGACCGAGGAAGGCGAGGGCGAGGAGCGAACGCATCGAAGAGCCTCAGGGAACGTGATTCTCGGTGGGCAATGCCCGGCGGAGTGGAACGGCGAGCAGCGAGAGGGCCAGCCAGGGCAGCGCGTGGTAGAGCATGAGGTGCGACGCGCTGCCGTCGGTGCAGTGCCAGTGCAGCGCGAAGAGCCCGGTCGCGGCGGCGGAGAGCGCGAGCGCCCCGGTCCGCGCGGCGTCGAGCGCCATGCCCCGGAGCAGGGCCAGCCCCACCGCGAGGGGGATGACCGCAGTGAGCACCACCGTCACGAGGCAGGGCAGCGCGCCCTGGACGGTGGTCCGGGTGTGCACGCCGTTCCCCGAGAGGACCAGCAGCAGCGGGACCACCGGTATCAACAGCAGCATCCAGCGTGGCCTGCTCCGCCCCGGCGCCAACGCCAGGACGCTCCCCAGGGTCGCGATGACCAGCAGCACCGCGCCCACCCCGGCCAGCGCCATGTGGTGCGCCATCGGCGAGGTCCAGTTCCGCATTCCGAGCATGACCGTCACGCCGAGCGCCACCGCGGCCTGGAGCAGGGCGACGCGTGCCGCGTCGCGCGTCCAGGGACGGAGCGGCGCGGTCCGGAGAGCCTCCAGCGCCCGGCCGTGGACCGCCGCCAGCGACGCGGCGGCGCCGGGGTCGGGCGACGGCTCGCGGGGGAGCAGGGGCCCACACAGCGGACAGCTCGCGGCGTGCGCGCGTGATGCCTCGTCCAGGCGGTCCGAGACGAGCCCGTCCAGGAACTGGTCGCACTCGCTCATGCGGAGTCCCTCTGCGAGGCGAGCAGCGTGCGCAGCCGCTCGTAGCCCCGGTGGGCGCGGACCTTCACCGCGGTCTCGGTCACCCCGAGAAGCTCGGCGATCTGCTTGAACGAGAAACCCTCGAACCGGTGGAGCACGATGGCCTCGCGCTGGGCCTGCGGCAGCTGTGCCAGCGCCGCCTCGACGGTCCGGGTCAGGCCGGGGTCGGGCAGGGGCGCCGCCTCGGCGGCCGCGTCGGGGAGCTTCTCGGTCGGCTCCTCGCGGCGATGACGCCGGAGGTGGTCGCGCGCGGCGTTGATCGCCACGGTGTACAGCCAGGGGCGGAACGGAGCGCCCCGCTGGTAGCGGCCACGGGCGCGGACGATGGAGAGGAAGGTCGTCTGGAGGACGTCGCCCGCCGCCGAGCCGACGATACGGCGCAGGGCTCCCTGCAGGCGGGGCGCGTGCCGCGTGTACAGCTCCGAGAATGCCTGCTCGTCTCCCTGGACGAATCGCTCCATCAGCTGCTCATCGGTCTCGGTACTTCCCGAGGGCGTACGCAGGAGGGGCGGAGCAGGTTTCACCGGCGGACCGTGCCTTTACCACGCGTCCCGCTGGCCGGCCCGCCCGTGCTAGGCCGGGGGCCACCACGTCGGACGCCGGGATGGTCCCGGCAGCTCCCCGTGCCGGAGGTCGGTCCACGATGAAGTCCCTGCTCACGGCGCTCGCTCTCTCCCTTCCTCTCGCCGGCCTCGCCCAGACGTCGGCGGACAAGATGGCCAGCGACACCAAGGCAGCCGCGGACAAGACGGCCAGCGACGCGAAGGCCTCGACCGACAAGGCCGCCGCCGACACCAGCGCCGCCGCGCACAAGACCCACAAGAAGGCCAAGAAGAGCGCGCACAAGGCCGCGAACGACACCAAGGCGGCCGCCGACTCGATGACCAAGTAGCGCCGGGCCACTGTTGCCCCGGGACGAACGCTGGGTTCCAGGGCACTCGGGCTTGCGCCGGCCCGGGCCTGCCGGAAGGTGGAGGGCAAGGAGACCACGATGTCCACCCCCCGTCCCGTCAGCCGCGTGCTCCAGGCCCACACCCAGCAGGAGGGAGGCGGCTTCACCGTCCGCCGTCCCTTCCCCGTGCCGGGGCTGGTGCAGATCGACCCCTTCCTCCTGCTCGACGAGATGGGTCCGGTGGAGTACCCGCCCGGCGAGGCGGTGGGCGCGCCAGATCACCCGCACCGCGGGTTCGAGACCGTCACCTATCTCCTCGAGGGGGACTGGGAGCACGAGGACTCCGCCGGCAACCGGGGCCACATCGGCCCGGGCGACGTGCAGTGGATGACCGCCGGTGCGGGCGTCGTGCACTCGGAGCTGCCTGCTCGCCGCATCCGCGAGAAGGGCGGACGCGTCCACGGGTTCCAGATCTGGGTCAACCTTCCGCGCCGGGACAAGATGATGACGCCCCGGTACCAGGAGATTCCCAGCACTCGGCTGCCCGAGCGCACCAGCGCCGATCGCCTGGCGAAGGTTCGCCTCATCGCCGGCGAGGCGCTGGGCGGGAAGGCCGTGATCGAGACACGCACCCCGGTGCTGCTCCACGACTGGACGCTCTCACCGGGCGCCCGTGTCGAGGTCCCGGTGCCGGCGGACTTCCAGGTCTTCGCCTACGTGTTCGGCGGGGCGGTGCACGCCGGCCCGGAGGGACGGGAGGTGCGCGACGGTCAGGCCGCGCTCTTCGGGCCGGGAGACGAGGTCTCGCTCGCCGTGCCCGCGGACGCGAAGGCGCCGGCGAGGCTGCTGCTCCTCGGCGGCGTTCCGCTCCGCGAGCCAGTGGCGCGCTACGGCCCGTTCGTCATGAACACGGCTGAGGAGATCCACCAGGCCATCGTGGACTTCCAGGCCGGGCGGCTCGGCGCGATCGATCGCTGAAGGCGCTTCGGACGGCCCCCGCCGCGGTCACTTCGCCGGTGCGGCCGCCGGCGCAGGCCCGGCGGGATCGGCCGGCGGTGGGGTGGCGCTGGCGGTCGCCGCCTCCGCCCGCTTCTTCGCGTCGGCCTCGGCCTCGCGCCGCATCGCGGCCAGACCCTTCTCGAAGTCCGGGCCCATCATCCGGTCCATCCCGACGAACAGGTCCATCCCCTTGCCCATGACGTCGAGGGGACCCGTCGTCACCCAGTCCACCTGGGTGCCTGAGCCGTCCGGCTTGAAGGTGAAGTCCGTGCGGTTCACGCTCGGAAAGGGCCTGATGAACTCGAGGCGGATCGACACGGTCTGCGGCGCGCGGCTCTCGGTGATTCGCATGTCGCCCTCGCCGACCTTGTCGTTGCCCGTCCAATGGTAGGTCGCGCCGGTGCCGGACGGCGGGCCGCCGTGCGTGACCTTCATCGCGGGGTCCAGGTGAGCCCAGGGCGACCACCGGTCCCAGCCGTGGAAGTCGTTCACCAGCGCGAACACCATGTCCGGGGGCGCGGCGATGCGGGTGGTGCGCTCGACCCGGAAGGTCGACGGACGCGCGAACACGAGCACCACCAGGATGACGATCAGCGCAGCGAGCCCGATGAGCAGCTTGCGGAGCATGCCGAATCACCTCCATCGAACGGCACGGGCGCCGTCCTCGGGGCAGCTCGCTAGCACGGCTCCGGAGCGTCGGGGACCGCCAGTCCGCGAGTGGTCCGCCGGGCCGCTCTGACGGGGCGGAACCCGGGTCGGGTGGCCGCGGGGAGCGCTCGCCGACGGATGCCGGGCCCCGTCGCGGCCCTCCGCCGGATTTCGCCTCAGCGTCGCTTGAGCGCCGGCAGCGGCGAGGGGCCGGCCAGCTCGGTTGCGCCCTTCACTGCCTCGGCGACGCGCGCCCGGGCGGCGACCGCGGCGAGCCGCGCCTTGCCGACCATCGCCGGCATGTCCTGCAGGGCGGCGCGCTCCTCAGCGCTGTACTTCCGGAAGGCGGACTTCACCGAGTCGGACGGAAGCCGCACGTCCCACACCAGGCCGAGGGCCGACATGAGCTTGAGCGCGTAGAAGCTGACGTCCAGCTCCCACCAGAACCAGCCCTGGTTCGCGGTGTTCTGGTGGTAGTGGTGGTTGTTGTGCCAGCCCTCGCCGCAGGTGATCAGCGCGAGGAGGAAGTTGTTCCGGCTGGTGTCGGTGGTCTTGTACCGGCGCGACCCGAAGACGTGGCTCAGCGAGTTGATGGTGAAGGTCCCGTGCCAGAGCACCACGGTGCTCACGAAGAAGCCCCACACCAGCAGCGGGAAGCCGCCGATCAGGAAGAGCCCCACCGCCAGCAGGAAGGGAGGAAGGAGGTACCACCGGTTCAGGAAGCGGAGCTCCGGGAAGCGGGCGAAGTCGCGGATCGCCTCCTCGCGGGTCTCGGTGTACTTGTCGGAGAGGATCCACCCCAC
>CAZDSB010000644.1:0-4127 GCA_964507515.1 uncultured Myxococcaceae bacterium | reverse complement strand
TGCTGCCCGCCGCGGGGCATCTGCTCGAGCTTCCACTCGCCGCGGACGCGGACCGAGCCCTGGCCGGTCTCGTAGATCTCCCGGAGCTCCTTCTTGCCGTTCAGCACCTGGGCGCCGGTCGGGAAGTCGGGGCCCTTGATGAACTTGAGGAGGTCCTTGGTCTCCAGCTTCGGATCCTTCACCAGCGCGGTGAGGGCCTCGCACAGCTCGGTGAGGTTGTGCGGCGGGATGTTGGTGGCCATGCCCACCGCGATCCCGGTGGTGCCGTTCATCAGGAGCTGCGGGACGAGCGCCGGCAGCACCACCGGCTCGCGCGTGCTCGCGTCATAGGTGGGCCGGTAGGGGACGACGTTCTTGTCCAGCTCGGCGAGCAGGTCCGAGGACAGCGGCGCCAGCCGGCACTCGGTGTAGCGCATGGCCGCCGCTGCGTCCCCGTCGAGCGAGCCGAAGTTTCCGTGCCCGTCGACGAGCGGGTAGCGGAGGGAGAAATCCTGGGCGAGGCGGACCAGCGCGTCGTAGACGGCCGTGTCGCCGTGGGGGTGGTAGCTGCCGAGGATGGTGCCGACGACCTTCGCGCACTTGGCGTACTTGCTGTCCGAGGTGAGCCGGTGGTCGTGCCACATCCCGTAGAGGATGCGGCGCTGCACGGGCTTCAGGCCGTCGCGCACGTCGGGGAGCGCGCGGGAGGTGATGACGCTCAGCGCGTAGTTGAGGTACCGGCGGCGCGCCTCCTCGTGGAGCGCCGCGGGCGTGTCGCTCCCGCCGCCTCCACCGAGGTCCAGCTCGCCGTTCTTGCCCGGTGGCGCCTTGCCACCCCGTACCTTCGTCGCCGTGCTCTGTCTCGCCATCGCCTCGCTCCGGATGCCCGCCTGCCGAGGAAGAAGGCGAGGAAATCCGCGCGGTTCTCCCGTGTAGCACCCTGCAGCAGCCAGGGCATCCTAACGGGGGGGGCCCACCTGGCAAGAAACCAAGGCCGATGAAGAACTGTCGGACGGGCCTCCGACGGCCGCTTTGTTGGTGCTCCCGGGGCCGGACCTGGGCGAAGCAGTGGGCGTGACTCGCTCCGTCGTCGCGCTGCTGCTTCTTCTCCCCGCGCTCGCCCTCGCGCAGGCCTCGGCCATCGGCGAGCTGCGCCCCACCCTGCCCCCGACCAACGCCGCGCTGGCCGACGAGGTCACCGCGCCCGAGGTGAACCCCGCCGGACTGCAGTTCATCGGCGGGCCGATGCTCATGTACCAGCACGAGCGGAACCTCCACCTCGACTCCATCGTCGACGGGCTCTACTTCGGGAGCACCTTCTTCGACTGGGTGGGGCTCGGCGTGGGCCTGGACTGGGTGCGCGGCCCGTACGCCGGCTCCGAGCGCACCGGCTACCGGAAGACCTCGTACACCTTCTCGGTGGGCGGACAGTGGCTGAGCGCCGGGACGAGCTTCAACGTCTACACCCCGAACCTCGGGTCCCTGCCCGGCCCGAACACCTGGGACCTCGGTTTCTCCAGTCGTCCGGCGCGATGGCTCGCGCTGGGCCTTGCGCTGAAGGACATCGGCGACGAGGCGCGGACCCGGACCTGGGAGCTGGCCTTCGGGCTCCGGCCCTGGGGCGACTGGCTCACGCTCGGCGCGAACTGGCAGTTCCCCGGGTTCGGCACGCTCGACCAGAGCCGCGTCGGTGCGGTGGTCCAGGCCGAGGTGCTGCGCGGGGTGGTGCTGGGGACGTCGGTGACCAAGAGCTGGCACGAGGCGGGCGACCCGTGGTTCTGGCAGGTGTCACTCACGCTCGACACCGCGCACCTCGGCGCCACCTACGCGCTGGGGGGCGGGCCCAACGGCACCGACCACGTCATCCAGGCCCGGATGTCTGCCGCGCGCTACCGCGGCCTCGAGGTGTTCGGCCGAACCGTGGGCCTCATCGACCTGGACACGGCGCTCCACCAGGGCGGCTCTGCCCTCGGCATCTTCGGCATCCGCGACGAGGATCCGTATCTGCGACTGCTCCGCCGGTTGAAGCTCGCCGCGGAGGACCGGACGCTCGGGGGGCTGGTGGTGAAGATCGAGCGGCTCCCGGTCGGTCTGGCCGAGGCCGAGGAGCTGCGCGCCGAGCTGGTGCGCCTGCGGAAGGCGGGGAAGAAGGTCGCGGCGGTGCTGCTCTCCGGCGGCGACAAGGAGTACCTCATCGCCACCGGCGCGGACCGCATCTGGGTCTCGCCGCAGTCGTTCCTCGACGTGAACGGCCTCACGGCGAGCGCCATCTTCCTCGGCGACACGATGCAGAAGCTGGGCATCAAGTGGGACGTCGCGCGCGTGGGGCCGTACAAGGACGCGCCGGACGCGCTCACCCGGGCGAGCCTGAGCCGCGAGGCCCGCGAGTCGCTCGACGCCTTCCTCGACTCGGAGATGCGCCGCTACGAGGGGCTGGTCACCGACGCGCGCGGGCTCTCCGCCGAGCGCTTCCGCAAGGTCCTGGAGGAGGGGCTCCTGCCTCCGCGCCTCGCCGTCCGCGAGAAGCTGGCCGACGACGTGGTGGACCCGGCGCAGCTCGACCGGGCCGGCCAGGCACTGGTACCCGACGGGCGGTGGATCGGCACCTACTGGCCGCCCATTCCCGAGCGGCGGTGGGGCGAGCCGCGTCGCATCGCGGTGGTGCCGGTGATGGGCGTCATCACCAGCGGGCGGAGCCGGAGCGATCCGCTGGGCTTCTCGCGCTCGGCCGGCTCGGAGACCATCCAGCGGGCGCTGCGCGACGCCGAGAGCGATCCCCGGGTCGCGGCCATCGTCGTCCGCATCGACAGCGGCGGGGGCGACGGGCTCGCCTCGGACGTCATCTATCGCTCGGTGCTCCGCGCGCGGACGCGGAAGCCGGTGGTCGCGACGATGGGCGGCGCAGCGGCGTCGGGCGGCTACTACGCCGCGATGGGGGCGGACTGGGTGCTAGCCGAGCCGACGACGCTCACCGGGAGCATCGGCGTCTTCGTCCTCAAGCCGGGCTTCGAAGGGCTGGGGAAGAAGCTGGGCATCAACGTGGAGACCCTCAAGCGCGGACCGCTCTCCGACATCCTCGGCCTGTACCGGCCGTGGACGCCGGCGGAGCAGGCCGCGGCCCAGCGCTGGGTGGACGCGTTCTACGAGGACTTCGTGAACGAGGTGGCGCGCAGCCGGAAGATGGAGCGCCAGCGAGTGGACGCGGTGGCGCGGGGGCGGGTGTGGTCCGGCGAGGACGCGCTGTCCCGGGGGCTGGTCGACGCGCTCGGCGGGATGCCCGAGGCGATCGCGGAGGCGAGGCGTCGCGCAGGCGTTCCGGACTCCGAGGACCTCCAGCTCGTCACATACGGTGGCCCGGTGGGCCTCCTCGGCGCGCTCGCCGGCGAGAATGGCGTGCTCACCCAGCTCGGTGTCGGCACCGAGCGCGAGGCGCCCGAGCCGGACGCGCTGCAGCGACTCGCCCGCGAGCTCGGCATCCCGTCGCTCTTCGTGCTCGAGCCGGGACTGAAGGCGGCGCTGCCGTTCGAGGTGCAGCTGCAGTAGGGTGCGGACGTCTCGAGGACGCGAAGGGGGGCGCCTTGTCCCGCAGTCCGTGCCTGGCCGTCGTGCTCGCGCTCGCGTGCGCGGCCAGACCCGAGCGATCGCCTACCGCGCCCTCGGTTCCGGACGCGGGGAGCGCCAGTTCTGCAGCCCCGACGGCCGCCGCGCGGTCCGGCCCGGTCCCGCTCTTCCGGCTCCCGGCGGGTGTCGTCCCCTCCCGGGAGCGGGTCACGCTCGAGCTGGACCCCGACCGCGTGGACTTCCGCGGGAAGGTGGAGATCACCCTCGGCCTGGACGCCCCACGCAGCGAGCTGTGGGTCTCCTCGAGAGCGCTCGCCTACCGCGGTGGCTCCCTGGTCCAGAACGGACGGACGATCGCCGTCACCGTCGAGCCCGACGATGTCCGTGGCGCGGCGCGCGTGGTCCTCGCGCAGGCGGCGGCCGCGGGTCCGGCGGTGCTGCGGCTCGAGTTCGCGGGGAGGCTCGGCGAGACGCCGCAGGCCATCTTCCGCGAGCGAAGCAGCGCGGGCTGGGGGATCTACACGGAGCTCGAGCCCATCGATGCACGGCGGGTGTTCCCGTGCTTCGACGAGCCGGCGTTCAAGATT
>CAZDSB010000643.1:0-5691 GCA_964507515.1 uncultured Myxococcaceae bacterium | reverse complement strand
GGACGGTGCGCGAGGACTATTCCGCCACCGGAGAGGCCTGGGACTACCTCCCCCATGACGCGGCGCGGTCGCGCGCCTACCGCTGGGGGGAGGACGGGCTCCTGGGCATCACCGATCGCGAGTGCCGGCTGTGCCTCGCGGTCGCCCTCTGGAACGAGCGCGATCCCATCCTCAAGGAGCGCCTCTACGGCCTCAACGGTCAGGAGGGCAACCACGGCGAGGACGTGAAGGAGCTGTACTACTTCCTCGACGCCACGCCGACGTCCAGCTACCTCGAGGCGCTCTACAAGTACCCGCAGCGCGCGTTCCCCTATGACGAGCTCCTGGCGGAGAACCGGCGGCGCGGGCGCACGGCGCCGGAGTTCGAGCTGCTCGACACCGGCGTCCTCGACGGCAACCGCTACTTCGACCTGCGGGTGGAGTACGCGAAGACCGCGCCGGACGACGTGTGGATGCGGCTCACCATCGTGAACCGCGGTCCGGAGCCGGCGCCGCTCCACGTGCTGCCCACGCTTTGGTTCCGCAACACCTGGGCGTGGGGACGGACGACAGAGAGCTACTGGCCCCGCCCCGAGCTGCTCGGCGAGGAGGGGCACGTGCTCGCGCGGCACGCGTCGCTAGGCCTGTTCCGCTTCGAGCCCCGGCCGCTCGTGGAGGGAGGTCCTCCACCGGAGCTGCTGTTCTGCGACAACGAGACGAACGCCGAGCGCCTCTTCGGCGTGCCGTCCCGGAGCCAGTGGCCCAAGGACGCGATCCACGAGGCGGTCGTGAAGGGCCGGCACGACGCGCTGAACCCAGATCAGTCGGGGACAAAGGTCGCCGCGCACTATCGGCTGGTGCTCCCGCCGGGTGGGTCCGCAACGTTGCGAGCGAGGCTGGTGGCCGTCGAGCACGGACCCACGGCCGACAGCGACGCGACCGTCGATTCTCACTTCGCCGCCCGGCGCGCGGAGGCGGACGCGTTCTACGCCAGGCAGCTCCCGGCGGGTGTCACCGACGAGGAGCGGCGTGTCGCCCGGCAGGCCTGGGCCGGCCTGCACTGGTGCAAGCAGTACTACCACTACAGCGTCGCCGAGTGGCTCGACGGAGATCCCTCCGGGCCGCCGCCGCCTTCCGGACGGAAGGAGGGTCGCAACGCGGCGTGGGCGGAGAACCTCTACAACCGCGACGTCCTCTCCATGCCCGACAGCTGGGAGTACCCCTGGTACGCGGCGTGGGACCTCGCGTTCCACATGCTCCCGTTCTGCGAGGTGGATCCGGCCTTCGCCAAGGAGCAGCTCGTGCTGCTCCTGCGCGAATGGTACATGCACCCCAACGGGCATCTGCCGGCGTACGAGTGGGCGTTCTCGGACGTGAACCCGCCGGTGCACGCCTGGGCGTGCTGGCGGATCTACAAGAAGACCGGACCGCGCGGCCGGCGTGACGTCGCGTTCCTCAAGCGGGCCTTCCACAAGCTGCTGCTCAACTTCACCTGGTGGGTGAACCGGAAGGACCCCGACGGGAAGAACCTGTTCTCCGGCGGCTTCCTGGGGCTGGACAACGTCGGCGTGTTCGACCGGAGCAAGCCGCTGCCCACGGGCGGGCACCTCACCCAGGCCGATGGAACGGCGTGGATGGCGTTCTTCTGCACCACCATGCTCAGCATCGCGCTCGAGCTGGCGCAGATGGACGATGCGTACGAGGACATCGCGAGCAAGTTCTTCGAGCACTTCGTGGCCATCGTCGACGCGATCAATGCGATCGGCGGCCAGGGGCTCTGGGACGAGAAGGACGGCTTCTACTACGACCACCTCGTCCTCGACGGGCAGAGCTTCCCGATCCGCCTGCGGAGCCTGGTGGGGCTCATCCCGCTCTTCGCCGCCGAGGTGCTGAGCGATCGCGAGGTGGACCGGCTCCCCGGGTTCAACAAGCGGATGCGGTGGTTCCTCGAGAACCGCCCCGAGCTGGCGGCCCACGTCTACTACCGCGCGCCGGAGCACGGCAGCCCCGGGGCGCGGTTGCTGGCCATCGCGCCGCGGGAGCGACTGATGCGGCTCCTCGGCTACATGCTGGACGAGAACGAGTTCCTTTCGCCCTACGGCATCCGCAGCCTGAGCCGCGTCCACCTGGCGCATCCGTATCAGCTCGCCGGGTACTCGGACCTGACGGTGCACTACGACCCGGGCGACTCGACCAGCGGCCTCTTCGGGGGGAACTCGAACTGGCGCGGACCGGTGTGGTTTCCCACCAACTTCCTGCTGATCGAGGCGCTGGAGCGATACCACCACTTCTACGGCGACTCGCTGAAGGTCGAGTGCCCGAAGGGCTCGGGCCGCCACCTCACGCTGGCCGAGGTGGCGCACATGCTCTCGAGCCGGTTGCTCGCGCTGTTCCTGCCCGATGCGTCCGGGAACCGGCCGGCGCACGGTGGCGAGCCCCGCTACGCGAACGACCCGGCCTTCCGCGACCTGGTCCTCTTCTACGAGTTCTTCCACGGCGACAGCGGGAAGGGGCTCGGCGCCAGCCACCAGACCGGCTGGACGGCGCTGGTGCTCGAGGCGCTGCGGGACGTCGCAGAGTGGCGGAAGCGGGGAGGCTGAACCACGGGGACGGCCACGGGCCTCAGCCGCCGAGGCGCTCTCGAGCCTGCTGGAGGGGGTGTCCGAGCCCCGTCTCGATCTCGCCGATGCTCGCCGCGCCGCACTCCACCGCACGGCGCAGCCCATTCAGGAGGCCGCGGGCGGTGGCAGCGTCGTCGAACTCCGCGCCCAGCCGGGTGGCCTGCGCTGCCTGGTCGAGGAACTTCCGCAGACGCGCGGCCGCGGGGGCGATCTCCTCGCGCAGCGCCGCGAAGAGCGCCCCGTAGCGCGCGGGCAGCTGCGCCGGGTGGAGGTCCCAGCCCTGCACGATGCCGTCCCGGTACGCCCGGCGGACGTCGTCTGCCGTGCGCGCCCACGCCCGGAACACCGCCTCGCGGTTCGCCGCGCGCTCCGAGTCGTTCCGCGGCTCCTTGTACGGCCCGACCGGGAGCAGCGTGGTCGGGCCGTCGGCGACGGTGACGCCCGTTCCGGAGAGCGCGAGCTGGAGGAGCCGGCGCACCAACTCCACGGAGGGATGGCCGAGCCACTGGTTGGCGGCGCTGATCCCCAGGGCCGACGTCAGGTCGTACGGACCCACGTGCACCGAGCGGCAGCGGCCCCCGGCCGCCTCCACCAGCGCCAGGATCCCTAGCTTTCCGTCCAGCGAGACGAGCGCGGAGGGCGTCTCGACCATCAGCTCCAGGGCAATGGCCCCGGCGGCCCAGCCGAGCCGGTGCTCGAGCGCCTCCGCCGAGCGCCGGAGCATCTCCACCTGGATCGGAAGCACGACCTTCGGCGCGGTGAGGGCGAACCCGGCAGGCGGCTCGCCGCCCAGCTGCGCCCCCACCCGCTCCAGGGTCCGGAGCGCACGACGGGCGGCCTGCCCGGAGAAGGGCTTCAGCCGGATGCCGACGAACGGCGGCAGGCTGCCCTCGCGGCGAGCCTGCTCCAGCGACTTTCCCGCGGCATCGGCGTGGGCGTCCTCCTCCTCGTCGGCGCGGACGCCGTAGCCGTCCTCGAAGTCGATGCGGAAGTCCTCGACCGGCTCGCGCTCCAGCTTGGCGATGACGCGCTTCCGCAGGTCCGTCGCCTGGGTCGGGCTGACCGAGACGCCCAGCGCGTGCGCGAAGGTCGAGCCGTCCGGCGCGTAGGCGTCGAGCGCGGCGCGGGCCAGCTCGCCCATCCGGGCCGCTGCGCCCGGCCTGAAGAGGTGCGCTCCGCCGTAGAGGACCTGCACCGGGCGTCGACCCGAGGGCCCGGCGTGTCGCTCGCGCTCGCGCTGGTGAAGCGCCTCGTCGAGCGACTCCAGCAGAGGCTGCAGAGCCTCGGTCAGCGGGGGCAGCGCCATGGCCGCCCCCTTACCACCACCCGGGTCAGCGGTTCGACTGAAGGTGCGCCTCCACGAACCACAGCCACTTGTCCACGCCGCGCGAGACCTCGGTGAAGATGTCCGCGGTGTCCTTGTCGCCGAGCTTGTCCGCCTCGTCGATGGCGGCCCGGGCGAGCTTGCCGTACGTGGCCAGGGCGGTGGACAGCGCGTCCACGTGCTGGTGCCCGTCCGCGATGTTCGCCGGGTACTCGGGCAGCTTGCTGGCCTTCACCGCGAGTCGGGCAGTTCCCTCGGCGATGCCACCGAGCTGAACAACGCGCTCGGCCGTCAGGTCGACGTACTCCTCGACGTCCTCGTTGATCTCGTCGAACAGCTTGTGAAGGGCGATGAAGTCCGGGCCCTTCACGTTCCAGTGGGCCTGCTTCACCTGCGTCTGGAGATCCACGGAGTCCGCGAGTCGCGCATTGCACAGCGCGATCACCTGGCTCCTCGTCTGCTCGGACAGGTCGTTCTTCGTGGCGTAGAGCTTGGGCATGTCGTTCCTCCTGCCCTTACCTAGGGCTCCCGGCGACGCCGCGCCACCTGGACTTCACGGTTCACCGGAACGTTACGCGTGCCTGCTTCCCTGGACCGTGCTGTAACCCCGACCGATGCCTGAGTACGACCTGGTGGTGATCGGCTCGGGGCCCGCCGGCGAGAAGGGGGCGGCCCAGGCGGGGTACTTCCGCAAGAAGGTCGCCGTCGTCGAGCGGCAGTCGCTGCTTGGCGGCGCGGGCGCGAACACCGGCACGCTGCCCTCCAAGACACTCCGGGAGACGTCGCTCTACCTCTCAGGCTTCCGGCAGCGCGGGCTGTACGGCGTCGACATGCGGCTCGAGGCACGGACCGGCGTGCGCGAGCTCCTCTTCCGCGAGCGCGCGGTCGCCCAGGAGGAGCAGGTCCGGGTCGCGCAGAACCTCCGCTCGCACGGCGCCGACGTGTACCAGGGCAAGGGGCGACTGCTGAACGCGAACACGGTGCTCGTCCGCCGGCCGGGAGCCGAGGAGCAGCTGACCGCGAAGGTGATCCTGATCGCCACCGGGAGCACTCCCTTCCACCCGCCGCTGTTCGACTTCGCGGCCCCCGGCGTCTATGACTCGGACAGCATCTTGTTGATGTCCGAGGTCCCGCACTCGCTCGTGGTGGTAGGTGGCGGGGTCATCGGCTGCGAGTATGCCTGCACCTTCGCCGCGCTCGGCATTCCCGTGACGCTGGTGGAGGCGCGGACGCCGCTGCTGTCCTTCCTCGACCTCGAGATGTCCACCCGCCTCAAGGCGCAAATGGAGGGTCTGGGCGTGCAGTTCCGGATGCCGGCGACGGTCGAGTCGGTGGACGTCGAGGAGGGACGCATCACCGTCGGTCTGAAGGGCGGCGACAGCCTCGCCGCCGCCGCGCTCCTGGTGGCGTCGGGGCGGAGCGCGAACACCGCCGGCATGGGGCTCGAGGAGGCGGGGGTGAAGCTGGGGGAGCGCGGGCGAGTGCTGGTCAACGAGCACTACCAGACCAGCGTTCCGCACATTTACGCCGCGGGCGACTGCGTCGGCTTCCCGGCGCTGGCCTCCACCTCGATGGAGCAGGCGCGGGTGGCGATGGCGCACGGGTTCAACCTCTACCCGAAGGAGCGCATCGCGCCGATCCTTCCCTACGGGCTCTACACGATTCCCGAGCTGTCGATGGCCGGCGAGACGGAGGAGTCCTGCAAGGCGTCGGGGGTCGACTACGTGGTGGGTCGCGCCGCCTACGCGACCAACGCCCGCGGGCAGA
>CAZDSB010000642.1:0-11955 GCA_964507515.1 uncultured Myxococcaceae bacterium | reverse complement strand
GATGCGCTCCCCGCCGCTCATCCGCGCGGCAAGTCCTTGAGCATCGTCTCGGCGTTGCTGACCTCGAACTTGCCCGGGGCCTCGATGTGCAGAGACTTCACCACCCCGTCATCGAGCAGCATCGAGTAGCGCTGCGAGCGGATGCCCATCCCCCTCGACGTGAGATCCAGCTCCAGGCCGAGGGCGCGAGTCCAGAGCGCGCTGCCGTCGGCCAGCATGCGGATCTTCCCGCCGGTCTTCTGATCCCGGCCCCAGGCGCCCATGACGAAGGCGTCGTTCACCGAGACGCACCAGATCTCGTTCACGCCGCGGTCCATCAGCTCACCGGCGTGCGCGAGGTAGCTGGGGACGTGCTTGGCCGAGCAGGTCGGGGTGAAGGCACCTGGAAGGCCGAAGAGCACGATGCGCTTGCCGGCCACCAGCTTCGACACCTCGAAGTTGTTGGGTCCGAGCGTGCAGCCTGGTGTCTCCTGCTCGATGAACTCGCTCAGCGTTCCGTCGGGAACGCGCTGTCCGACCTGGATGGGCATGGGCGGTTCGAGTAGCACGTCCCGGCTCGGGAAGGCGAGCCGGACGTTCAGCGCCGCGACGACGGAGCGACATCGAGCGCGGCGGCGAGCATCGGGTTCGGAATGCCGCGGAGCCACGCGGCGTGGACCGGCAGCTCCGACCCCGGCAACCGCAGCGGGATGGCGCGGATGCCGGCCCGGCGCGGACCGCGGGGATGCATCGCGGGCACGACCGAGAATCCGAGTCCCGCGGCGACGAACCCGAGGAGCGAGGCGGTGGAGTCCGCCGCGAAGCGCTCGCGGGCCGAGGCACCGAGGGCCTCGACCGCTCTCCGCTGCAGCGCGCGGCTCGCCGGATCCGCGCCGAAGGTGAGGAAGGGCAGCTCGGTGAGGCGGCGCGGATCGACGCGGGTCCGCCGCGCGGCGGCGTGGCCGGCCGGGAGCACCAGGAAGCCCCAGAGCGTGGCGATCTCGCGCGCCTCGATGTCGGCGGGAATCTCGGGAACGTGGTCCACCAGCAGATCGAGCTCTCCCGACCGGAGAAGGCCGAGGTCCGGCGCGCGCAGCTCGGTGAGGGTGACGTCCACCTCGGGATGCCGGCGGTGGAGCGCACGGAGCCAGCCGGGGAGCAGCTCCTGGACGAGGAGCGCGGCCGCGCCGACCCGCAGCACGCCGCCGAAGCTGCCCGCGCGGAGCGCATCCGTGGTGACCCGAAGGGACTCGAGGAACGGAGCGACCACGTCGAACAGCGCCCGGCCCTGCGGCGTGAGCACCATCCGGTCCTTCGCCGCGCGGAGGAAGAGGCGGACGCCGAGCTCGGCCTCGAGCCGCCGGACCTGCTGGTGCACCCCCGGCTCGGTGATGGGATACGGGAAGGCCCGGACCGCGCGCGCATAGCCGCCGGTGCGCGCCACCCAGTAGAAGCCGGTGAGGCGGTCCAGGGAGTTCATGCACTCCAGCTTATCAAAGTTGACTTGCTTAGTTCCTGTACAGAAACCACTCGGGTTGCCAGCGTTTCCGCCGTACGGGCGGGTTTTCGCCCGTCACACCCGGAGGAGCCATGCCGACGCCGTCTCAACCCAACCGCAACATGGTGCACGTGGTCCTGCTCGCGCTCTGGGCGCTGGTGGGCCTCGTGGTCACCCTGGGCGCGTTCTCGGACTTCTGGAACTTCTTCGTGGCGATCGCGTTCTGGCTGTGGTTCGCGGGGTTCGCCGCGGTCACGACCCTGCTGGTCCGTCGGATCAGGAGCCCGCTGGGTGCGCTGGGTGTCCACGGAGGATTTCTCCTCGGGCTGTCCCTCCTCCCTCGTGTCTTCCCGCTCGAGCTGCTCCGCATCGGACTCGACGTCCTGGGGAGGGCCTGAGCGATGCGCGCCCAGCCGGAGCTTCCCGCGGGGCACAGTCCAGCGTGGGTGGTCCAGTCGTGGGTCTCGTTCGCGGTCTCCGTCCTCGCGACCGCGCTCGGCATCTACGCCCTGCCCGACGACGGGTGGGTGAAGGGATTCCTCGCGATGGGTCTCCTGTTCACCGTCGGCTCGTCGCTGAGCCTGGCCAAGACGGTGCGCGACCTCCACGACGCCGAACGCCTCACCGCGCGCATCGACGAGGCACGCGTGACCAAGCTCATCGCCGAGCACGATCCTCTGAAGCCGGCCATCTGAGCGACGAGAGCGGCCCCACATTCACCTGCATCGCGCGGGTGACGGAACCCGGGCGACCGCGCAATCCTCGGAGTGACCTACTCCCGGCCGGAGTGCGCTACCCTCGGGCACACGTGAGACGCCTCGTCCTCGCGATCGCGGTGCTCGCCGGCGGGCTGGCGCAAGGCTCGTCCATCTACCCGCCGGAGGTCCGCGCTCACCTCTCGCTCTCGTACACGCCGGCCTGCACGCTGTGTCACGAGACCGAGAGCGGCGGCTTCGGCACCGTCACCACTCCCTTCGGGAAGTCGATGATGGCCCGGGGGCTGGTGGCCCAGAACATCGCGAGCCTGGACACCGCGCTGGACGCGCTCGCCGCCGAGCACACCGACAGTGACCACGACGGCGTGCCGGACATCGACGAGCTCAAGGCCCAGACCGATCCGAACGCGGCAGGAGGAGGCTCGGTGACTCCCCCGAGCTACGGCTGCTTCGACGCGAGCGGACAGCCCGGCTCGCCGATGGCGCTGCTCCCGGTGGTGCTGGCCTGGGGGCTACTGCGGGTCCGCAGGGGCTGACCCCGCCGGACCCGCAAAGGCGCGCGGGCGATCGCCGCCCCCCACCGTGAGGGAGCCGCGTCGCCCGCCGCGCGGGGCTCTCTCGTTCCTAGACCGTGCGTCCTCGCCCGAAGATGAGCGACAGGACCGCCAGGATGAGGAAGAGGAAGAACAGGACCTTCGCGATTCCCGCGGCACCGGCAGCGATGCCGCCGAAGCCGAAGACCGCGGCGATGATCGCGATCACGAAGAAGACAGCAGCCCAGTACAGCATCAGTGTGACCCCCTGCTGGAGTTGAACTCCTGCAAGCTGGGCCGCTCGGTCCCTCCGCGGAAGTGCTCCTGTTCAGCGCGGAACGAACTTGCACCGCGCACGGACCGTGCCAGACGGTGGCGTGCCGGCAGGGCGAGGAGCCGAGCGGGCCGTCAGCGACCGGCTGCCGTCCCGGCACCCTTCGGGGCGAGAGGCTGGACCCGGTCTCCGTCCGACAGCTCGGCGCTCGGGTTGAGCACCACCTGCTCCCCGCCCTTGAGGCCGGACAGGATCTGCACCTGCCGGCCGTCGTCCTCGCCCGGTTGGACACGGACGAGCCGGATCCGGTTCTCGGGCTCGAGCGTCGCGACGAAGAGGTCCGCCCCACGCCAGGCGAGCGCATCCCCGGGAACGACCGGGGTGCGCTTGCCGGGGAAGCGCATCTTCACGTTCACGTAGCTGCCCGGGTAGAGCCGCACCGGCTCGTTCGCCACGTCGATCTCCACCAGCATGGTGCGGGTGCGCGCATCGATGCCCTGGGCGGTGCGCGTCACCTTGGCCTCGATGGGGTGAGCCGGGTCGTCGGGCAACGAGACCGTGACCGCGGCGCCGGGACGGATGTCGGTGGCGTCGTCCTGCCCCACGTAGACCTGCACCCGGACCGTCCGCATGTCCGCCACGTCGAACAGCGGCTGCACGGCCTGGTTCGACGCCGTTCCCGCGGCGACCAGCGCGCCCGGGTCCACGTACCGGGCGGTCACCACGCCATCGAACGGCGCGCGCACCTGCTCGTAGCTCTGCAGCGCGAGCAGCTGCTGGAGCGTGGCCCGGGAGACCTGGAGGGCGCTCTCGGCGTTGTCCAGGTCCTGCTGGGCGATGAAGCCCTGGGGCCGCAGCTTCCTGGCCCGCTCCGCCTGCACCTTCTTGAGCTGGACGTCGGCCCGCGCGCCCAGCACTTGCTGATCCGTCTCGGGGGACTCGAGCCGGGCGAGCGGCTCGCCCTTCTTGACCCGGCTCCCCTTGTCCACCACCACCTCGCGCACGTAGCCCGCGACCTTCGAGTAGAGGGTGGCCTGGCTCCAGGCCCGGACCTCGCCGGGGATGGCGAGGGTGCGCTCGGCGCTGGAGAGCTCCACCGGAGCGAGGCGCACCACCGGCCCGCTGTCCTGCGCGACGGCCCGCGCCTGGCCTTCCCTGGCCTCGGCGCCGCGGCGGCCGAGAGCGAGGCCGATGACGCCCACCGCGGCGGCGACCACCAGGACGATGGTGCCGATGGTGAGCGCGCGGGGGCGAGGCTGCGCAGGGTCGGGCGAGGGAGCCGGGTGGGGCTCGGGTGCAGAGGTCTTCACGGCGCGAATGTCGCTCATGCCAGCGCTCCAGGGTGTGCGCCCTGGCTCTCCTCCAGGAAACGCTCGTCCAGCCGGTGCGCCTGCGGCTCCTTCGTACGGAGCACCGAGTAGACGACCGGGACGATGAACAGGGTGACGAAGGTGGCGACCAGCAGACCTCCGATGACCGCGCGGCCGAGCGGAGCGTTCTGCTCGCCACCCTCGCCCAGGGCAAGGGCCATCGGCAGCATTCCGAGGATCATCGCGAGCGCGGTCATCAGCACCGGACGCAGCCGCACCTTCCCGGCCTCCAGCGCCGCCTCGAGCGGTGACAGGCGTCGCTGGGCACGGACCTCGTTGGCGTAGGAGACGAGGAGGATGCTGTTCGAGACCGCGATGCCCACCGACATGATCGCGCCCATGAACGACTCGACGTTGAGGGTTGTTCCGGTGACCGCGAGGATCCAGAGGATGCCCACCAGGGCGCCCGGGACGGCGCCGAGGATGATGAAGGGGTCGAGCCACGACTGGAAGAGCACGACCATCAGCAGATAGACGAGCACCACCGCGAGGATCAGGCCCAGCCCGAGCGCGCCGAACGAGGTCCGCATGCTCTCGATCTGGCCCCGGACGGAGATCTTGATCCCCTTCGGCACGTCGTGGAGTGAGGCGATCGCCCGGTCGATGTCGCGTGCGACGGAGCCGAGGTCCCGGAGGCCGGCGGCGGCCTGCACGTTGATGACGCGCTGGATGGTGGAGTGGTTCACGGAACCGATCGACTTTCCGGCGGAGATGTCGGAGACGGTCCCGAGGTACAGGCTGCCGGAGGGCGCCGCGGAGTCGGTGAGCGTCCGGGTCGGCGTCTGCCGGAGCGCCTGGGCCCCCGAGGTGAGCGGTGTGGCGAGCAACTCGCTCGTGGTCCGCATGGCCGGCAGCGGCGTCTGCACCGCGACGATGTAGTTCACGTTGTTCTGGGGGCTGAGCCAGAAGTTCGGGGCGACGAGGGAGCTGCTGGCCAGCGAGGTGAGCAGGTTGTTCGCCACGTCGCGCTGGGACAGGCCCACCTGCGCGGCGCGGAGCCGGTCCACGTCCAGATTGAGCGTCGGGTAGTCGAGCACCTGAGGGATCCGCACGTCGACGACGCCGGGGATGCGCCGGAGCCGCGCCGCGAGCTGGCGGCCCACGGTGAAGCCCTTCTCCAGATCGTTCGACTCGATGACCACGTCGATCGGCGCAGGGAGGCCGAAGTTCAGCACCTGGGTGACGATGTCCGCGGGCTGGAAGTACAGCGAGCTGCCGGGGAACGACTTGGGGAGCTCGTCGCGGATGCGCTTCATGTACCCGCGCGTGGGCTTGTGCCCGGGCTTGAGCGAGATCAGGATCTCGGCGTCCTGAGGGCCGATGTTGTCGGTGGAGACGAAGGCCAAATTGTAGGAGATCGGGATGCCGATGTTGTCGTTGAGCCCATCGATCTCCTCGGCGGGGATGATCTCCCGGATCTTCCGCTCGGCCTCGAGCACCAGGCGCTCGGTGTCGGTGACCCGGGTGCCCATCGGCGCGCGGAAGTGGAGGCGCATCAGGCCCACGTCCACGTCGGGGAAGAAGTCGAGCCCCACCGCGACGACCGGAAGCGCCGCCGTGATCAGGACCACCACCCCGAAGGTGCCCAGGACCCAGGGCCGGTGGTGCAGCGCCACGTTCAGCATCCGCCCATAGGCGTCCTGGAACCGGCCGTACCGGTCGTCTCGCCAGCGGTTGAAGCGCGCGAAGATCCCGTTGCCCTCGGCCTCTGCGTGGGCGTGCTCCGGCTCCAGCAGTCGCGCCAGGGCCGGCACCAGGGTCCGGCTGAGCACGTAGGAAGCGAGCATCGAGAACACCACCGCCACGGCGAGCGGGGTGAACAGGTACCGGGCCGGTCCGGTGAGCAGCACCACCGGGAAGAAGACGATGCAGATGGTGAGCGTCGCCGCCAGCGCCGGCGTAGCGACCTCGTGCGCGCCGTCGAGGATGGCCACGGTCAACCGCTTCCCCGACGCATGGTTGCGGTGGATGGACTCGACCGCCACCGTGGCGTCGTCGACCAGCATGCCGATGGCGAGGGCCAGCCCGCCCAGGGTCATGAGGTTCAGCGTGTTGCCGGTGATGAACAGGCCGCCGATGCCCACCAGGATGGCCAGGGGGATGGAGCTGGAGACGATGGCCACGCTCCGGAAGCTCCCCAGGAAGAAGAGGATCATCAGCGAGACCAGGATCGAGCTGATGACCGCCTCGTGGAGCACGTTCTTCAGCGCGGCACGGACGAAGATCGACTGGTCGAAGTCGATCTTGAGGGTGATCCCGTCCGGGGCGGCGGCCTGGATGGAGGGGAGCAGGTCCTTCACCCCGTCCACGACGGCCAGCGTGCCGGCGTTGGAGTGCTTCAGGATGACGATGTAGCTCGCGCGCTTGCCGTCGATGTGAACGACGTTCTGTTGCACCGCGTATCCGTCACGGACGTGCGCCACGTCCCGGAGCAGCACCGGGGCGCCGTTCACCACCTTGACCGGAAGCGCGTTGAACTGGTCGACGGTGCCGGGGCTGGAGTTGAGCCTGACGGTGTACTCGGTCGACCCGATCTGCGCGGTGCCTGCGGGGATGATGACGTTCGACTGGAGCAGCGACTGCACCACGTCGTTGGGCGACAGGCCCTTGGCCGCGGTGGCCGCCGGGTCCACGTCCACCATGATCTGCCGCTGCTTGCCGCCGTAGGGTCCGGGAATGGAGGTTCCGGGGATGGTGAAGAGGCGGACGCGCAGGAAGTTCAAGCCGTAGTCGAACAGCTGCTGCTCGCCGGCGGTGCTGCTCGAGACGTTGATCTGGGCCACCGGCACGTTGCCGGCGTTGAACCGCACCAAAGTCGGGGGCTGGATGCCGGGGGGCATGATCCGGCTGGCGGTGAGCGAGACCGCGGTGATCTGGGCGATGGCAGTGCCGATGTCCGCGTCGGGCTCGAAGTAGACCTTCAGCAGGCCGATCCCCGCGATCGACTGAGACTCGATGTGGGTGATGCCGTCGATCGTGGTGGAATAGGCGCGCTCGCTGATGACGACGATCCGGCGCTCCATGTCCTCCGCCGACAGTCCGGGGTAGTTCCACACCACCACCACCACCGGGATGTCGATCGACGGGAAGATGTCGGTCCGCATCCGGGTGACCGAGAGCAACCCGGCGATGAAGATCAGCGCCGAGAAGACCGCCACCGTGTAGGGCCGGCGAAGCGCCAGCCGGACGATCCACATGAAGTTCCCCGAGCCTCGAGAGCGACCCGTCGTACTAACGGGCAGGCCCGCTCCGGCCCACCCGTCTCGTCATGCCTGGCATGACATCCACGCACCCAGCGAGGATGCTTGCTACCACAACGTTTCCGTTCGCCGGGTGTCGGGCCTGCGAAGGATGGCCTCTTCCCAGGAAAAAGGTGCAGATCTGCCCGGAGTGGAGCATGACGTTGCCGTGCTCCAGCGCACTTCCCTCGTCCTCCTCCTTGCGCTCTTTCCGGCGCTTACCCGGGCACAGTCGCTCGCCCCGGACGCCGGCACAGCCCCGGCGGCGGCGGGCACGGCCCCTTCCGACGCACCGCGGCTACTGCACCTGAACGAGGCGGTCCAGGCCGCGGTCCAGAACCAGCCGCAGCTCATCCAGGCTCGCGCCAGCGCCCTGGCGGCCGAGGGTCGGGTCATCCAGGCCCGTTCCCCGCTGCTGCCTCAAGTGACCCCGCAGGCCTCGTGGACGCGCAGCTACCGGGCCCTGACCTCCGCCACCACCGGCGGCACGGGGACGACGTCCACCGTGGCGCAGTGTGTGAGCAGCACCTGCAACACGTGGCGATTCGGTGTCGCCGGCAGCCAGACCCTCTGGGACCCGTCCACCTGGGCCGGCTGGGAGTCCACCCAGCGCACCGCCGACTCGCTGAACGCCAGCGCCACCGCCACGCTGAACACCGTCATCCTCAACGTGCGCACCTTCTACTTCCAGGCGCGCGCCACCCGGGACCTGGTGGAGGTGGCCCAGGAGACCTTGAAGAACCAGCTCACCCACCAGCAGCAAGTCGAGGGCTTCGTCCGCGTGGGGACCCGCCCGGAGATCGACCTCGCCCTGGCGAGGCTGAACGTGGCGAACTCCCGGGTGCAGCTGATCACCGCGCAGAACGCCGACCGGATCGCGAAGGCGCAGCTCAATCAGGCCATGGGGTTGCCGGGAACCACGGACTACCAGGTTGCCGGCGACGAGCTTCCCCCGGTGGACGTCGAGGACCGCCCCCTCCCCTTCCTCTTCGATCAGGCCCTCTCGGCCCGTCCGGAGATCGCCTCCTTCGAGTTCGCCCGGCAGGCCTCGGGCAAGGCCCTCGACTCGGCGAAGTGGGGCTGGAGCCCGACGGTTGCCTTCAGCGGCAGCTACTTCAAGGCGGGGCCGGAGCTGAGCGCGCTGGCGGACAGCTGGGCCTTCGGCTTCACCCTCACCTGGCAGCTGATCCAGGGGGGCCTCACGGTAGGCAGGGTACGGGAGGCGGAGCAAAATCTCGTGGGGTCCACGGCCGCGCTCACCGGAGAGCAGCTCCAGGTACGGTTCGACGTGGAGCAGGCCGAGGCCACGCTCCTCGGCAACAAGGAGACGGTGGTGGCGGCCCAAGACGCGGTGGACAACGCGAAGGAGCAGCTGCGGCTGGCCGAGGGGCGGTACCAGGCCGGGGTCGGCACCATCATCGAGCTGAGCGATGCCCAGGTGCAGCTGACGAACGCTGCTGCACAGCTGGTGCAGGCGCAATTCAATCTCGCGACCGCGCGCGCCAAGCTGCTCGCCGCGCTCGGCCGCCAGGAGTGAACGTGCTCGAGAACCCGTCCGTGCGCCCGCCTCGCGTCGATGAACCGGCGCCACGGCGGGCCATCCACCGGCGCCGCTGGATCCTGGTCGGGATCGCGGTTCTCGTGCTGGTGGGCATCATCGTCGTGCGGCGCGGCAAGGGCACGGGCCAGCAGGCCGGGGCGGGAGCCGGTTCCCGCGTCGTGCCGGTGGGTGTCACTCCGGCCGAGCGGCGTGACGTGCCGATCTGGCTCGAGGGGTTGGGGAACGTCACCTCGCTGGCCACGGTGACGGTACGGGCGCGGGTGAGCGGGCAGATCGTCTCCATCGCCTTCCAGGAGGGGACGCGGGTCAAGGTCGGCGAGCTGCTGGTCCAGGTCGATCCACGGCCGTTCAAGATCGCGCTGGAGCAGGCGCAGGCCACCTACCAGCGAGATCTCGCGACCCTGCACAACAACGAGCGGGACCTGGCCCGGTACAAGGAGCTGGTCGGGCAGAAGCTCATCGCGCAGCAGCAGTACGACGCGCAGGTGGCCACCGTGGAGTCGGCCAAGGCGACCATCGCCTTGGACCAGGCGGCGGTGAACAACGCCCGGCTGAACCTCCAGTTCTCGAGCGTCACCTCTCCCATCAACGGCATCGCCGGCGTCCGCCAGGTGGACGTGGGCAACCTCGTCACGCCCACCGACGCCAACGGCATCGTGGTGCTCACCCAGATGGATCCCATCGCGGTGCTGTTCACCCTCCCGCAGGACGACCTGCCCCGGGTGGCCGCCGCCTTCGCCAAGGGCCCGCTCACGGTCGAGGCCTGGGACCGCGGTGGGCTGGCCAGGCTCGGCGAGGGAAAGCTCACCGTCATCGACAACCAGGTGAACCCGGGCACGGCCACCATCCGCCTGAAGGCCGAGTTCCCCAACCCCGACTTCCGGCTCTGGCCGAGCCTCTTCGTCAAGGCGCGGATGCATCTCGAGACGCGCCAGAACGTGGTGGTGGTCGCCACGCCCGGCATCCAGCGCGGCCCGAACGGGACCTTCGTGTACGTGGTGAACCCCGACAACACGGTGGCCGTCCGCAACGTGCAGCTGGACGCGGTGCAGGGCGCGGTGACCATCGTCACCCAGGGCGTCCAGCCCGGTGACCGGGTGGTGGTCGACGGCCAGAACCAGCTCCGGGTCGGAGCCAAGGTGGATCCGCGCGCGGTTCCGCTGTCGCCGGCGCAGCCATCACAGCAGCCGCCCCAGGGTCAGCACAGCCAGCAGCCGGCGCCCGCCCAGGCCGAGTCCGGGGGGCAGAAGCAGGCCCCGCAGGGTGCTGTCGCGCCCCAGCAGACCGGAACGCGCGCCCAGCCCCGGCAGCAGCCGCAGGGCCGCACCGTGCAGGGCGGCGCGCCGCGGGAGGCGAGCGCGCAGTGAGCATCAGCGAGCCGTTCATCAAGCGACCGGTGGGGACCACGCTCCTCACCGTGGGCTTGACGCTCGCCGGGCTCGTCGCCTTCCGCCAGCTGCCCATCTCGGCGCTGCCCCAGGTGGACTACCCGACCATCGTGGTGTCGACGACGTTCCCCGGCGCGTCGGCCCAGACCATGGCGTCCAGCGTGACCGCTCCGCTCGAGCGGCAGTTCGGGCAGATCCCCTCGCTGGCGCAGATGACCAGCGTGAGCAGCGCCACCAGCTCGCAGATCACGCTCCAGTTCACGCTGGACCGGAGCATCGACGCGGCCCAGCAGGACGTGCAGGCGGCGATCAACGCTGCGACGAGCGTGCTCCCGCCGAACCTCCCCGCGCCCCCGACCTACAGCAAGAGCAACCCGGCGGACGTCCCGATCCTCACCCTGGCAATCACCTCGGACACCTTGCCCCTGCCGCAGGTCAACGACTACGCGGACAGCATCCTCGCCCAGAAGATCAGCCAGGTGTCCGGGGTGGGCCTGGTCACGCTGGGCGGCGCGCAGCGGCCCGCGGTGCGCGTGCAGGTGGACCCCGAGGCGCTCGCCGGAACGGGCCTCACCCTCGAGGACGTTCGGACGGCGCTGGTCGCGGCGAACATCAACGCGCCGAAGGGCACGCTGGACACCCCGCGCCAGGAGTACACGCTCCAGACCGACGACCAGCTGATGGACGCGAAGTCCTTCGCTCCCATCGTCCTGGCCTACGTCAACGGCGCGCCCTTGCGGCTGCAGGACGTCGCCCGGTCGGTGGACGGGGTCGAGAACGCGCAGCTCGCGGGCTGGGCCAACGCGCAGCGGGCGATCATCCTCAACGTCCAGCGGCAACCGGGCGCCAACGTCATCCAGGTCGCGGACCGGGTGAAGGCGCTGCTGCCACAGCTGGAGGCCAGCCTTCCGCAGGGCATCCACGTCTCCATCCTCAGCGACCGCACCGAGACGGTGCGGGCGAGCGTGAAGGACGTGGAGTTCACCCTGGTCCTCACCATCTTCCTGGTGGTGGCGGTGATCTACGTCTTCCTCCGGAACGTCCGGGCCACCACCATCCCCGGCATCACGGTGCCGCTGAGCCTCATCGGCACCTTCGGGCTGATGTACCTGCTCGGCTACAGCCTGAACAACCTCTCGCTCATGGCGCTGACCATCTCGACCGGGTTCGTGGTCGACGACGCCATCGTCATGATCGAGAACATCAGCCGGTTCATCGAGGAGGGCGAATCGCCCTTCAAGGCTGCGATCAAGGGCGCAGGGCAGATCGGCTTTACGATCATATCGCTGACCGTCTCGCTGATCGCGGTGCTGATCCCACTGCTGTTCATGGGCGATGTGGTGGGCCGCCTCTTCCGGCAGTTCGCCATCACCCTGGCGGTGACCATCGTCATCTCG
>CAZDSB010000641.1:0-8086 GCA_964507515.1 uncultured Myxococcaceae bacterium | reverse complement strand
GCCGAGCTGCCGGGGTCGGCGCGGGGGAAGACGTACTCCTCGGAGTCCACCCAGGCGGTCTCGGTGATGCGGACCCGGTCCTGGACGACGCGGGTCACCAGGTCGGGCAGCTTGGCGATGGCGTCGGGACCGAAGACGAAGTCCAGGTACGGAACCCGGGCGAGGAGCTTGCCCTTTTCTTGTTGCGCGACGCAGCCGCCGACGGCGAGGAGCGCCCCGCGCTGCGTCTTGATGGCCCGGTAGCGCCCCAGTGCCGAGAGCATCTTGTCCTCGGCCTTCTCCCGAATGGCGCAGGTGTTGAGGATGATGAGGTCCGCCCGATCGGCAGTCGCCGTGGGGCGGTAGCCGATGGTGGCCAGCGCCTCGCCCATGCGGAGCGAGTCGTTGACGTTCATCTGGCAGCCGAAGGTGTGGACGAAGTAGCGCTTCACGGCGGGCCCCGGACCGGTCCAGATACCCGGGAGCGCCGGGCGGAATCAATGCCCCGGGCCGCCTCGGGTCAGCCGACGAGGTACAGCGTGAGCACTCCCAGCACGCAGACGAGCGCGCTGAACGTCAGGCCCTCGGCGATCCCCTGAACCAGGAAGCGCAGCGGGCCGCTCACTTGAGCACCTCGAGATGGGCCTGGGTCAGGCTGGTGTCCTCGTCAGGAGCAGCACTCGCCACGGCGCTCTGCTCTTCCGGGATCCCGAGGAGCCTGCGAACGAAGGGCAGGCTGATGATGGCGCGCCAGATCGGCGAGGCGGGAATCGGAGCCGCGGGGATCGAGAGAGGAGTCGCCATGGTCAGTCCCCGAACTCGGCGACGACCTGGGTCGCGCCGCCAGAGGAGGGAAACTGCCCCCAGCCGGCCGGGGGAGGGATGGGGACCACCAGGGCGAGCAGGCCGAAGCCGACGATCAGGACGACCGCCGCGATCAGCCCGCGGCTTGCCTGGGCGTCAATCGTGTGAGGTTGCGTATTCATGGGTGTGCGCTCCAGCTCGAGAGTTCGGGCGCCGGGTGCTGGCGCGGTGGACCCGGTTTGCACGGCTGGTGCCGGGCGCTCCACGGGGCCTTCCCGCGTCATCACGGGCACTTGCGGATGCCGTCACAGGTGACGGAGCCCGAGCGCTCACGAGCGCTCATGGGCGCTCACTGCCCCGGACGGCGCAGGCCAAGCCGCGCCATCAGGCGCTGCACGTAGATGCGTGGCTTCTCCATCTCCCGGGCGACGGCCGCCAGGTTCCCCCGGTGCTCGGTGAGAAGGCCGGAGAGTCGCTGCCGGGTCTCCTGATCCTCGGTGGACAGCTCCGCGGTCGCCGTGGGGGGCTTCCCGGATGGTACGAGCATGCCCTCCGGTACGTGCCGCGAACCGATGACGACCACCCCCTCCCCCTCCGCGATCGCCAGGTCGACGGCCGCGAGGAGCAGCTTTCGCATCTCGCGCACGTTCATGGGCCAGTCGTGCAGAAGGAGCCTTCGGAGTGTCTCGAGCTCGAAGCGAAGGCTCTGCGCGCCGGCCGGGAGCGGCGTCAGGATGCTCCGGATGAGCAAGCCCAGGTCCTCGCGGCGCTCCCGCACCGGTGGGATCCGCACGGTGAGCAGCCCGAGCCGGGCGTGGAGGTCCTGACGGAACTCTCCGTCGTCCACCATCGTCTTGAGGTCGCGATGGGTCGCGGCGATCACGAGGACGTCCACCGGTTGCTCGCGTTCGCCGCCCAGCGGCCGGACTCTTCGCTCCTCGAGCACGCGAAGGAGCTTGGCCTGGAGCGCCGGTGACATCTCGCCGACCTCGTCGAGGAGCAGGATTCCCTGGTGAGCGGCGCGGATGAGACCGGTCCGGTCGGACTGGGCGCCGGAGAAGGCGCCCTTCACGTGCCCGAAGAGCTCGTCCTCGAGGAGATGCTCCGGAAGCGCGGCGCAGTTGACCGCCACCAGGGGACCCGATCGTTCCGACTGGAGGTGCAGCCAGCGCGCCGCGACCTCCTTGCCCGCGCCGGACTCTCCGACGACGAGCAGGTCATGGGACCTCCGCGCGAGCCGTCCGGCGCGCTTCAGCTCATCGGCGAATCCGGCGTGAAAGGTCAGCGGCTCGGTGCCGTCCGGCATCATGGGGCTGTCGCGAGACCCCGTCCCCTCCTCCCGGACCCAGAAGAAGGTCCGGCCGACCTCGATCAGCGCAGCCCGGACGTGACGAGCTCCGCCTGCAGGGAGCAGCTCTCCATCGACGTAGGTCCCGTTGCTCGAGCCCTCGTCCAGGATCCTGATCCCCCCGTCGGGCGTCAGCCGAAGGAGGGCATGGTTCGCGGACGCGTACGGATCGTCGATGGCCACCTCGAGCGTGCGCCCGCGCAGCTCGATGCGCTTCGGTCCACGGAAGATGCGCACCGCGTCGACGCCCTCGAGCCAGTGCCGGAAGGAGGGACTCCCGGGGTCATCGGCCGAGAGCAGCCGGACCAGCATCGGCGGGACTCGCGGCAGATCCGCGCCTGAGCCGCGTGATGGATTCCTGAGCGTCTCCGGACTGTTCCTCCCGCCCGTCACGCGCGGAACCTATGCCAAGTGGCGTCTGGCTGGCTCGATGAAAGCGGTGGCAGATGGCGATCTCCCGTCAAGGCGACGGAAGGCTCGTCCGCCCGAGCACATCCCTGAGCAGGCCGGAGAGGCGGCTCCCGGAAGCGCCGAGCGGTCCGAGCTCGTGCCGGGCCTGCTGGGCAAGAAGCTTCGCCTCGGACGTGCGACCCAGGTCGAGGAGGCAGCGCGCGCGGAGGAGCTCGATCTCGATCAACGGGGCACTCCCCGGGTCGACCACGGCGGCCAGCAACTCCTGCGCCTTCGCGAGAAGGGGCTCGCCTTCGCTGGGACGACCCGCAGCACAGAGCGCCAGTCCTCGTGCCTGGGCGGCCACCCCCTGCGAACGTGGAATCTGAGCGAGGCGATCCGCGGTCGCCTCCCGGACCACGTCGCTCGAGACGGAGAGAGCCTCGTCGACACTGCCTTCCTGGAGCGCGAGGCGCGTCAGCGCCGCCTCCGTCCGGACGCGCCGGTCGAGATCGTCGCGACTGTCCGTCGCGGAGAGCGCCACCGCCTCTTGGAGCTCTCGCCGGGCCTCACCGGCGCTCCCGGCATCGGCTGCGAGAAGCCCAAGGGCCAGGTGAACCTCTCCTTCCGGGTGCAGTGCCGAGGATGGCGCGCTGCGCAGGACCGCGAGCGCCTCCTCCAGGAGGGCCCTGGCCTCGCTGAAGGCGCCGGCCGCGATCCGGGCCTCGGCGAGGGAGACCGTCGCGTCGCTGCGGTAGAGGGCTTCCTTCCGCTCTGCCCAGACGGCGCGCGCCTGCTCGAGGGTCTCGGCCGCACGGTCGAACCGCCCCAGGTGGAGGTACACGAGGCCCAGCCGCGTCAAGGCCTGCGCATGGGTGTGACTTCCTCGCCGGGAGCGGGCGAGCGCCTCGGTCGTGGACTCGATGAGCTGCACTGCCTCTGTACGGCCCTGGCCGCGCTCGAGCAGCGTGGCTCCGAGAAAGCCGTCGTTCTGGAGAGTGAGGAAGTGCCCGGGGCCGACGCTCCGCATGTAACCGTCGTGCGCGGTGCGGTAGTCGTCCTCCGCTCCGGAGAGATTCCCGTTGCTCTCGCGGATGGCGGCACGGAGCGAAAAGGCGTTGGGAACCTCGAAGCCAGGGCGAGGAAGCTCACTCGCGACCGCCACCGCCTCGTCGGCGACGGTCTCGGCGCGGTCTGGCTGGTTCTCCGCGCGCAGGGTCTGGGCGAGATAGAACAGCGTGCCCGTCCGACCGTCGCTGTGCGGATACCGCTTCCGGAAGAGAGCCGCCGCCCGTTCCAGCACCGCGATGGCACGGGGAAGGTCGGGGGAGGCTCCGCGGCGTAGCAGGTTTCCACGCATCTTCAGCACCTGGGCGTAGCCCTCGGACTCGGTGTCCCCGAGCGCGGCAAAGGTCCCCTCGGCACGGTCGAGCCAGCGCGCGGCAGCGTCGAAACGGCCGGCGAACAGATTGATGCCCGCGAGGCGCGCCAGCACGTCCGCCTCCAATCGGTTCGGTGTGGGGCCGCTCTGCTCGGCGGCCGCAAGGGCTTGCTCGAGCAGCGCGAGGCTCCGGTCGACCTGGTCGAGGCTGGAGTACACGTCAGCGAGTGTGCTGAGGATCGGCACCTTCGTCTCGGGTTGCGAGTCGAGTGCGGTCCCCATGCTGCTCGCTGCGGCATCTACCGCCTCCTGAACCGTCACCTCCCCGGGGGGTTTCCCGCTCGATCTGGCGGGGTCCGCAGCCGTGAGAACCTCCACGAGGAAATCCCGGACTGCCGAAAGATTGCGGGCTTGGGCCTGCGCGAGATGGGCCTGGCGGAGCGCCACCGCAGTCGAGGCGAGCAAGGCCACGACCGCGCTCCCGGTTGCCAGCGCGGCCCATCGATGGCGCCGCAGAAACCGGCCCACCCGGTACATCGTCGTGGGAGAGCGGGCGCGGATCGGCTTCCCGGCCACGGCTCGCTGCAAGTCCTCCGCGAGCGCCGCGGCGCTGCCGTAGCGGTCTCCGGGACGCTTGGCGAGCGCCTTGCCGACCACCGTATCGAGATCGCCTGCGAGCTGACGCGCGAGCCTTCGCCGCGGGATTCGCCGGAGCTCCGCCGCGGCATCGTCGACGACTGCGCTCGGGCGAAGTGGGTCGCCCTGAACGATGGCGAGCTCGAGCTGCGCTACGGACGAGAGCTCGACGCGGTACGGGGCCTTACCTGTCAGGAGCTCGAAGAGAACCACCCCGAGGGCATAGACGTCGCTGGCGGTGCTGAGCGGGTGACCCAGGACCTGCTCGGGGCTCGCATAGGCTGGGGTGAGCGTCCGCCCTGCGAATTCCGTCACCGTGCCCAGCGGCGCCGGCGCATCGCTCGCGAGCAGCTTCGCGATCCCGAAGTCGAGGAGACGGACCTCCCCTCCCTCGGTGACCAGGATGTTGGAGGGCTTGAGATCCCGGTGGAGTACCAGGTTTGCGTGGGCGAACTGGACCGCCGCCAGCACCTGCTCGAACAGCGCGAGCCTCGCCTGGACGTCGAGGCGTCGTCCGTCGGAGAAGTCCGTGATCGAGTCCCCATGGACCATCTCCATGGCGAGGTAGGGCTGGCCGTCCGCGGAGACGCCTGCGTCGTACAGGCGCGCGATGTTGGGATGCTCCAGCCGGGCGAGGATGTCGCGCTCGAGCGAGAACCGGGCAGCGAGATCCCAGGGAAGCGGATTTCTCAGGGGCAGCTTGAGCGCCACCTCGCGCTCGAAGCTTCCATCGGCCCGGCGGGCGAGCCAGACCTCCCCCATTCCCCCGGCGCCGAGCAGACGGATCAGGACGTACGGGCCGACGGTCTGCCCGGCTGTCGCGCCCCGACCGGCGATGGTCGACGCTGCCGGGTCACCGGCGTCGTGGCGATCCACCGTGTGTTCTGCGCCCAGAAGCCCGGCCGGTGGAGTGATCTGCATGGCGTGACTCGCGAGACCCGCGGGCGAAAGTATTCCCGGACGCGTCTCCCAGATAGGGGCCGCTGCCGCGAGTGCTGGCCCGGAGCCCGGGTTCGACATCCGCGGAGCGACGCGGCCGTGAGCGCAGGCCTTCGCTGCCACCGCGTTGCGCCTCGGGCGCGAGACCCCGGCGCCGCTTCGAGGTGCGTGCCCCGGAGCTTCCTCAGTGCCGCGTGTCGTCGGCGTCGGCGCGCGAACCGTCGGCCCGCGGGCGCTCGATGCCGTAGCGCACCATCTTCTTGATCAGCGTGCGCCGGGCGATGCCCAGCAGCTTCGCCGCCCGCGTCTGGTTCCCGTGGGTCTTCGCCAGCGCGTCCAGCAGCTGCGCCCGCTCGAACTCCTCCAGCTTCCCCTTCAGCTCGGGCGCGACCGGCCGCACCGGCAGCCGCATCGTCACCTGCTCCTCCCCGGGCGGCCCGGGGAGCGGCGTTGCCGACGGGGCCGGTGGCTGTGCCACCACCGCCTCGATCTCGCCCTCGTGGAGCAGGAGGTCCTCCGGCCTGAGGAGCTCGCCCTGGCAGAGGACCACGGCCCGCTCGATGACGTTCCGCAGCTCCCGCACGTTCCCCGGCCACGGGTGCGCGCCGAGCGCCTTCCGCGCCTCCTCACCCAGGCGCGGCGGCGGCTTGCCCAGCTTGCGTGCCGAGCGCGCCAGGAACACCTCCGCCAGCGGCAGGATGTCCTCGGGCCGCTTCCGCAGCGGCGGCAGGGTCATCGTGATGCCGTTCAACCGGAAGAAGAGGTCCGCCCGGAAGCCCCCGGAGGCCACCAGCTTGCGGAGGTCCCGGTTCGCGGCGGAGATGAACCGGACGTCCACCTTCCGCGTCGTCGAGGAACCGAGGCGCATCACCTCGCCGCTCTCGAGCGCGCGCAGCACCTTCGTCTGCGTGCTGGGCGCCATCTCGCCCACCTCGTCCAGGAAGAGCGTGCCGCCGTCGGCAGCCTCGAAGAGCCCGACCTTGGTCTGGGTCGCGCCGGTGAAGGCGCCCTTCTCGTAACCGAAGAGCTCGGCCTCGAGGATGGACTCGGGGAGCGCGGCGCAGTTGAGCTTGAGGAACGGAGCTCCCACCCGGGAGCTTCGCCGGTGCAGGCCTTCGGCGAACACCTCCTTGCCCACTCCGGTCTCGCCGAGGATGAGGACGCTCAGGCCGGTGGGAGCCACCACGTCGAGCATCTCGTAGAGGCGCTTCATCGCCGGGTCGCGCACCACCGTGCCCGGCATGTCGGGCGGGGTCCGGTGCGAGCGAGCTCCCAGCGCGGTGGTCCGTTGCATCACGAGCGTGGCTGAGCCGACCTCGAACACCGTCCCCAGCGCGAGCACACCCCGCTCGCCGGGGGCGAGCTTCCGGGCCTGGATCGCCGTCCCGTTGGTGCTCCCCAGGTCCTCGACGGTGATTCGTCCCGACACGGTGAGCAGCGCATGCCGCCGGCTCACTGACGGGTCGTCGAGCACCACGTCGCACTCGGGCGCCCGGCCGAGGACGTAGCTCCGTCCCATCGCCAGGGGCACGGCCCAGGCCCCGGAGGCGCAGCTCACCAGGAGGCTGGGGGCGCTCCGGTGCCGCTCCTCCGGGCGGACCTGCGTCTCCGCAGTGGAGGCACGCGCGCGCTCACCGGGCTCCACAGGGGTCTTTCGGGGCATGGACAGCGGTCTCCAAGCCTACGCGTGCACTGCCAGGGTCCGGAAATCACGAGCAGGACGCGTGCCACGACTGGAAAGTCGCGTCCACACTGTAGGCTGTGCACACGGGGGCGCCGATTGTGCCCGTCCGATCACACCCCGGTGTGCCCCGTGTGTCACACCCGTGCTCACGCGGCGGCATGAGGCGGGCGCGGGAGTCCGCGCTGCGCGGTGCCGTGCACCGGCCTCACCTCCAGCCCGGCGGCGCGCGAATCGGCGAGCGCCTTCGCGAGCGAGGCGCTGGCGAGGAGCACCGGACTGCCCTGGGCGGCGAACAGTCCCGGGTGCAGGTCCAGGTCGAGCGGAAGCCCCATCGCGTGCACCGGCGTGTCGTGGGTCCCGCCACGGAAACCGAGCCGCTGCTCGGACAAGGCGAGGGCCACGCCCTGGGGGAGGGACGTTTCGAGGGTCCACGACGTGGCGCGAAGCACGCGAACGCCCTCGGAGAGCCCGGGCTCCTCCGCACGGACGAAGGGCTCGCGGGCGCAGCCCCGGCACACCGGCCCGTGCGTCTCGAGCGGGGGCAGGGCAGCGAGCGAGATCGACTCCTCGACCTCGACCTGGCGCCAGGCCCGCGCGCCGACCACTTCCCGGGTACCGAGGCCGTGTTCCTCGAAGAGAGGCCGGAGCCGGGAGGAGACGACGAGCTCGCCGGCCCCCGTCAGCAGGAGGTCGGGGCGTGCACGATGGAGCAGCTCGGCGTCCAGCGGCTCGTCCAGGGCGAGCTCCAGCGGGCCGACCTGCTCCCATCGCAGGCGGTCACAGTGGGAGCAGGCCCAGCGCGCCAGGTGTGATCGACCGCGCCCGAGCACCACCGGCGCGTCGGCCGCCGGCGCGCGGACCAGCTCCACGACGGTGCCGGGGTCGAGCTCGCGCGCGTGCCACCGTTCCTCGAAGCTGGCGGAGG
>CAZDSB010000640.1:0-4628 GCA_964507515.1 uncultured Myxococcaceae bacterium | reverse complement strand
GCTGGAGCGGGTCGGCGTCGCGTATCTCCGCACCGGTCTGTTCGAGGCGGCGATCAAGCCGCTCGAGGACGCCCGCGCGATATGGGCGAAGCGCGGCGACTCGCTCCTCCGCACGGGCCCCACCATGGCGCTGGCCGAGGTCCGCGGGGCACTCGGGCAGGATGCGCAGGCGAAGGCGCTGCTGGACGAGGCGCTCATGGTCCGCCAGTCGAGCCCCAAGAACGCGGTGCTCCCCGAGGGCGACGTGCACCTCGTGCGCGGTCTGCTCGCCATCGACCGGGGTGAGACCGCGGATGCGCACACCGAGCTGGGGCTGGCGCTGAGCCTGTCCGGCTGGGACAGCCGGGCGGACCTCACCCGGCGCGTGCTCGCCGAGGCCGGACGGACGCGCCTCGCGCTCGCCGCGAATCAGACGAACGAGGCGCTGATCGCGTCGGATCGGCTCATCCAGATGGCCGGGATGCCGCCGCTCGCGCAGGTGGTGCGCGTGAACGCCGCGGCGCTGGAGGCGCGGGGGGCGGCGCTGTGCCGCGCCGGTCGCGCCTCGGAGGGCGAGCCGATGCTGGGCCAGGCGGTGCAGCTCCTCGGCAAGGTGATGGACCCCGACAGCACCCCGGTGGCGCGGGTGCAGCTCGTGCACGCCAGCTGTCTGCTCGACCACGGCAAGCGGAGCGAGGCGGCGTCGGTGGTGGAGGACGCGCGGCAGGCGATCGCGGCGGCCGGCCCCGCGGGTGTCTCGCTCCAGCCCACGCTGCGGGCGCTACACGAGAAGCTCGGGACGCGCTGAGCGCCGGAGTGGTCAGCCCGGGCGACGGCGTGTAAGTCTCGGGCTCGAAGCGTTCCCGGGCAGATGGCGGAACTGGTAGACGCGCTGGACTTAGGATCCAGTCTCGAAAGAGGTGGGAGTTCGAGTCTCCCTCTGCCCACAAGCATTCGGCTCGGGCGTCCATATCTTCCGTGGCCAGTCTGTGGAGGAAGAAGACATGCCCAAGATCATCGTGAATGCATTTCTCACCCTGGACGGCGTCATGCAGGCTCCCGGGGGCCCCGACGAGGACCGCGAGGGCGGCTTTCCGCACGGAGGCTGGCAGGCCCCCTTTCCGACGACGTCCTCGGACGGCGGGTCACCGAGGGGATCGCGGACGCCGACGCGTTCCTGCTCGGGCGCAAGACGTATGACATCTTCTCCAGCTACTGGCCGAAGATCACCGACCCCAAGAACGCGATCGCAACCGCGCTGAACGCGCGACCAAAGTACGTGGTGTCGCGCAGCCTCGAACGGCTCAGCTGGAACAATTCCAGCCTGATCAAGGGCGACGTGGTCGCCGAGCTCCGGAAGCTTCGCCAGCAGCCGGGTCGGACCGTGCACACCTGGGGCAGCACCGAGGTGCTGCACCTGCTGCAGAAGAACGACCTGATCGACGAGTACCGGCTGTTCATCTACCCGCTGGTTCTCGGAATCGGCAAGCGGCTCTTCGAGAGCGGTGCGGCGCCGGTGGCGCTCAAGCACGTCGAGCCGGTCACGGTCGGCAAGAACGCGACGTACTACCGACTCGAGCGCGCCGGGAAGCCGGAGTACGGGCGGAGGGACTAGACGGTCACCGGTCGGGCTCGGCTCAGCCCGCGCCAATTTCGGCAGGAAGGTCCGGACACTCCGACGGCCAGCTCGCATCGTGCTGCGCCGCGTACGCCTCCACCTCCCAGCGGATCTGCCGATACGCCGCATCCAGGCTGCGCGTCCGCGCCAGCCCATGCATCCAGTCCAGCAGATACGTCCCGTAGAAGGTGACCAGCCCGACGCGCCGGCCCTGCGCGAGGTGCTCGGCCTCGTGGCGCCGGGTGACCGGATCAACTTCGGCCGGCCCCTCCCGGTACAGGATCCAGAACGGCGCCAGGGTGATGGCCGAGAAGCGCCGCAGAAAGGGCAGCCGGAACGCCGGGTGGCGGTAGATCTCTCGCACCACGGCCAGGATCTGCCACGCCCCTGGCGCCTCGTCGAAGTCGGATTGACACGGGGGGACCGCGGCTCTTAAGGCCCTGGGCTTCCATGAAGGTCCAGGTCGAAGAGCTGTCCCCGGTCGAGCGCAAGCTCTCCATCGAGGTCCCCCCCGAGCAGGTCCAGGCCGAGCTTGGCCGCGCGTACGCCCAGCTGGGACGTTCGGTGCGCCTGCCTGGGTTCCGGCCAGGCAAGATTCCCCGCCGCATCCTCGAGCAGCGCTTCAAGGGGGAGGTGGAGGACGACGTCGCCCGCCGCCTGGTCGAGCGGGCCTACCTGTCGGCCATCTCCGAGCACCACGTCGACGCCGTCGGGGCGCCCCAGCTCACCCCCGTGCGGCTCGACCAGGAGAAGCCCTTTTCCTTCGAGGCGCGCGTCGAGGTCCGCCCCAAGGTGGACCCGAAGGACTACCGCGGGCTGCCCTTCAAGCACGTCAAGGTGGACGTGACCGACGCCCAGGTCGGCGAGCGCCTCGAGGCCATGCGCCAGCGGGTCGCCCGGCTCGAGCCGGTGGAGGGCCGCACCGTCGCCGAGTCCGGCGACTTCGCCATCGTCGACTACACCGGGAGCATCGACGGCAAGCCCTTCCCGGGCAGCGCCGCCGAGGACGTGACCGTGGAGGTCGCCGCCGGCGATCTCATGCGCGGCAACGTCCCCGAGCTCGCCGGCACGGTGGTGGGGCAGAAGCGCGAGCTCGATCACACCTTCGCCGCCGACGATCCGGAGGAGGCCCGGGCGGGGAAGACGGCGCACTTCAGCTTCACGGTGAAGGGCCTGAAGCGGCAGCTCGTCCCGCCGCTCGACGACGACTTCGCCAAGGAGGTCGGAGGCGGGGAGACCCTCGCCGAGCTCCGCGGCAAGGTCCGCGGGGATCTCGAGACCGCCGCCCGCAACGGCGCGGCCCAGGACGAGCGGGAGCAGCTGGTGAAGGGCCTCGTCGAGCGCAACCCGTTCGACCTGCCGAAGGCGATGATCGAGCGGGGCCTGGACGCGATGCTCGACGGCGCCCTCCGGATGATGGCTCGCCAGGGGCTCGACCCCTCCAAGCTCAACCTCGACTTCGCCTCGCTCCGGGAGGAGATGCGCCCGAAGGCGGAGGCCGAGGTGCGTGGAGCGCTTCTCCTCCAGGCGGTGGCGGAGAAGGAAGGATTCTCCGTCAAGCCCGAGGATCTCGACGCGCGCATTGCCCAGTATGCGACCGAGAGCGGGGCGCCGCTCCACCAGGTCCGGAAAGCCTTCAAGGAGCCCGAGCAGCGCAGGGCGCTGGAGCAACGGGTTCGCGAGGAAAAGACGGTTGAATTCTTGAAGGCTGCCGCGAAGGATGAAGGCTAGGATCCTTCGCATGGCTTCCGTTCCGTACGTCATCGAGCAGACCCACCGCGGCGAGCGGGTCTACGACATCTACAGCCGGCTCCTGAAGGACCGGATCATCCTGCTCGGCACCGAGATCTTCGACGAGCTGGCCAACGTCATCGTGGCCCAGATGCTGTTCCTCGAGTCCGAGGATCCGGACAAGGACATCAACCTCTACATCAACTCGCCGGGCGGCTCGGTCACCGCCGG
The DNA here is from genome assembly GCA_964507515.1 of uncultured Myxococcaceae bacterium. GTDB lineage: Bacteria > Myxococcota > Myxococcia > Myxococcales > Myxococcaceae > RPRB01. The sequence goes on along the minus strand of CAZDSB010000640.1, from coordinate 1,069 downwards.
GATGGCCATCTACGACACGATGCAGTACGTGCGCCCGGCCGTCTCCACCATCTGCGTGGGCCAGGCCGCCTCGATGGGCGCGGTGCTGCTCCTCGCCGGCGCCAAGGGAAAGCGCCAGGCGCTGCCCAACGCCCGGATCATGATTCACCAGCCGATGGGTGGCGCACAGGGTCAGGCGACCGACATCGAGATCCAGGCCAAGGAGATCCTGCGGATGAAGGGTCGCCTGAACGAGATCATCGCCAAGCACACTGGCCAGCCCCTGGAGCGGGTCGAGAAGGACAGCGACCGCGACTACTTCATGGGCGCACAGGAGGCGAGGGCCTACGGCATCGTGGACGAGGTGGTCTCCGTCAACCGGAAGAGCCTCAAGCCCGCGGAAGAGCGGCGCGATCGCTGACCTGAACATCGGTGTCCCCCCGGCACATGCATCCATCCGACACCGGCTGTTAGAAACCGTAGACCAGGACTAGATTCGGCAGTCGAGGGCTAGATGGCAGGGAAGAACGTGGAGAAGTCGAGCCAGACGCTGTGCTGCTCCTTCTGCGGAAAGTCGCAGAAGGAGGTGAAGAAGCTCATCGCCGGGCCCACGGTCTACATCTGCGACGAGTGCATCGGTCTCTGCAACGACATCATCGCGGAGGAGATCGACCGCGAGGAGACCAAGGACACCAAGCTCCGCATTCCCCGCCCGAGCGAGATCAAGTCGATCCTCGACGAGTACGTCATCGGTCAGGAGCGGGCGAAGAAGGTCCTCGCGGTCGCGGTTCACAACCACTACAAGCGCATCGAGTCCAAGGTCGCGATGGACGACGTGGAGCTGCAGAAGAGCAACATCCTTCTGCTCGGCCCCACCGGCAGCGGCAAGACGCTCCTCGCCCAGACCCTGGCTCGCATCCTCAATGTCCCGTTCACCATCGCCGACGCCACCTGCCTGACCGAGGCCGGCTACGTGGGCGAGGACGTCGAGAACATCATCGTCAACCTTCTCCAGGCCGCCGACCACGACATCGAGCGTGCCCAGCGCGGCATCGTCTACATCGACGAGATCGACAAGATCGCCCGCAAG
>CAZDSB010000639.1:0-5079 GCA_964507515.1 uncultured Myxococcaceae bacterium | reverse complement strand
CAGCGCCACCGTCAGCGCCGTGTTCGTCGCGAAGGTCCGGAACGGCCGGTACTCCACGATGGGGAGGTCCAGCTGCCACGAGCGGTAGGTGTACTGGCTGATGGCCCCGTTGACGCCGGAGTAGCCGACGATGCCCTGGCTCCCGTAGCCGAAGAGCGCCACGCCCACCTCGCGCCCGAGCACGAACTGGAAGGCACCGATGCTGGTGTTCAGCGTCCGCTGCCACGGAATCAGGCCGCCGCTCGCAGCGATGATGCCCATCTGCTTCAAGGCCTGCTTGTCGACGAGGTAAACGATCGGCCCGGCGATCAGGAGGTCGCCGGGGATGACAAAGAAAGGCAGGTGGATCCGGGTCCCGAGACCGTTGCGCGCCGTGACCCTCGGGATCTTCGCGTCGGAGAGCGTGGGATCGCACCCGCCGGTACACACCTCTCCCTGATCGCTCTGGTAGACGACGCCGACCTGGAGGAAGGCGAGCCCGGCGCCCGACGACCCGGTCACGGCATCGAGGCCCACCCCGAAGCGGACGCCGATCTCTGCCTGGCCGTAGCCGCGCCCGACGGCGCCCGACGATTCGTACCCCCCGGACGCGCCGCCGCCCGAGAGCCCGGCAGCGAACCCGATGAACGGCCCGATCTCCTGGCGAAAGTGCGGGAGGTGGATGTCGGTCGCGGGCCGGGTGGGAACCGGGGTCTGCTTCACCACCTCGTCCCTCAGCTTGTCCGTGTCGGGAGGAAGGACGGTGACCGGCTGGTGCGTCGCCACGCAGATGTCGACCAGGGGAGCACCCGACGCCATCGCGGGATCGACCTCCTTCCCGACCCTGCTCGCGGCCCCCTTGCCCAGCGCCGCGTCGGCGAGCTGTGCCCAGGCATCGGACACCAGGCTCGCGGTGCGTTCGAGGTCCTCCGGGCGCATGTGCGCGTCGCCCTTCAGTGTCTGGAGCGTTCCGGCCCACGTGGTCCCGTCGAGGCCGAACTCGCAGTAGTAGTCGTGGGTCCCCTTCCGCTCGGCCACGCTGCCCCAGCTGCCCGCGACGTGGCCAGCGCTGAACGAGTCCTCGATGAAATGGAGCGCGAAGGATTCGGTGGCCAGTGCCTGTGCTGCGAGCGCCGTGTCATCCGGGTTCTCCCGCCAGCGTGCGGCGAGGCCCAGCGCGGCGAGGTGGTAGTGGAGGAAGAGCCCCATCGCGTTGGGCTCGGTGGCGGTGGAGACCACTCGAGCGAGGTACGCCCCCAGGTCGTCCTCGGTCCGGGGAAGCAGGAAGTGCGCGCTGTTGGCGGCGGCCCGGCTCGAGTAGTCGCGGTCGACCGCCTCGAGGCGAAGGTTCGACAGCGCCCAGGCGTCGAGCCGCCTCGACTGGTTCGGCGCCGTGGCGAGGTCGCGCCGGAGGTCGGCTGCGACTTTTGAGACGTCCATGATCCACGGGCTGCCGACGACGTCCTTCCGGAGATTCTCGGGCGAGCACGAGTGGTCACCGGCGATCGCCGGCCAGCTTGCGAGATCGAGGCAGGAGCCGTCGTACCCGCCGAGCGGAGTGCTGCAGGCGTTCTTCAGTGGCTGGGCGCCGCCGGTCGCCGTGGTCCACATCCGCGCGAGGATCTCCTGCCGTGCGGGACTCAGCCGTTCCAGCGCGGCCGCGGAGATGTCGCGGTGCTCGGGATAGGTCCAGGCGCACAGAAGCGGCGCGAGCATTCCGGCCAGAAAACGGCGCCGGCAGGCGCGGCCTGGCCGGTGCGCTCCTCCCCGGAACCTCGATGACTGGCTCCCCGACACGCGGCCCGAGAGCTTATCCGGACACCCGACCGACGCACCCTCCCGCACGCGCAACACAGCCGAGGTCCCGCGGATGGCCACGGACGCGCGGCGGGACGAGAGCGACGTGCTGGGAGCAAAAAACGCCCACCGCGGTGGGGGGGAGGGCACCGCGGCAGGCGTCGCGACGGACGGGCCTTCCCGACCGTCGGCGGGGGAAACACCGGGCGGCCGGGGCCGGTTAAGCCCGCTGAATTGCTGGGCCATTCGCAACGACGTGGCCACTGCGGTCACCGCGCCGGCGTGCCGCCGTCCTCCCCGCTCCGCGAGGCGGAGGGATGCTGGCGGTCGTAGAGGGCCTCGCGGTACGCGGACGCGATCTCCCGGGCGGCCGGGCGCTGTGCCTCGCTGAGCACCTTCTCCTCGACCTCGAGGTAGGCCCGCGTGTCGTTGTCGTCGAGTTGGGTGAGCGCGTCGGGAGCATGGCCGGCGGCCGGCGCGCGCTGCTGCCCTCCTCGCCGGCCACGCCGGCCACCCGTCCCCGACGGAGGAAGTTGAGGCGCGGAGCCGCTCGAGCTCTTCGCCGCGAGCTTGGCCCGGAGCGCCTCGTCCTCCTTCGCGAGCGCATCGTCCCGCCGGGAGAGCGCTTCCACCTGCGCCGACGTCAGGGCGAGCTCCTGCCGGTGGGCGAGAATGGCTGCGATGGAAGAACGGGGAAGGTCCGTGGAGGGCGCAACGATCGGCGGTTCGGTGGGAGGAGCCGGCGGCGGCGCAGAGGCGCAGCCCACCGCGAGGATGCAGAGGAGAGGCGACGAGCGCACGCGTGGCCGGAACACCCGGAGCGGTTCCGAGGTTGTGTCCCTCGTCGCGCCCGCTCCCGGGACGGACGAGGTGCACTGTCGATGACTCGAGCCCTGCGGATCGTCGCCGGCTGCGTCCTGCTGGCGTCGCTCGTGCCGACGCCGGCACGAGCCTGAGGCGTCTCTCCGCCCGTGGGTCTCACGGGCACCTGCGGCGCGGGGCTCGACGAGGAGCGACACTTCCAGGTCGCGGTGACCGGCGGCGGCTTCCGTACCGACCTGACCTTCCAGGGGACACACCAGCACCTCGAGGAAGCCAGCGCCGCGCTCGCTCTCACCTACCGCCCGTCGGCGCTGTCCTTCCAGGTGTCGGCTGGGGCCGTCCTCGCCGGAAGCTTCACGGGGCCGCTCGGCGACTACGACGTGAAGCCCGGGTTCCTCGCCAGCGCCTCGGTCGGGTACACGTTTCTCGACGGCGAGGGGCCGCGGCCGTACCTGGCGGTGAGCGGGACGGCCAGCGTCTCCATCGCGCCCACGCGCTCGCGAACCAGCCCCGACGACCGGCCCGACCTCACGGCGACGGATCTCCGCGTCTCGGTGGTCCTGGGCAAGCGACTCTTCGGGTTCTGGCTCCCCTACGTCGGGGCGGCGGTGTTCGGAGGGCCCGTCTGGTTCGCGCCCGCCGGGGAGTCACGGACCGGCAGCGACGTCCATCACTACCGGCTCACGGCCGGGTCGAGCTTCTCGCTGCCCCTGCACCTCGAGGCATTCGTGGAGGTGGGATTCCTGGGCGAGCAGGCGGTGGTCGGGGGCCTGGGCTGGGCGTTCTGAGCGCAGGGGCGCGCGAGCGTCCAGGTTCAGCCATCGGATCGCGCCTGCCGCCCGCAACGCTTGCGAGCGCTGGTGTCCGGCAGGCAGTCTCGTAAGCGACTCGTTCGCCGGGAGGAGTCATGCCGAGCACTCGCACGCCGTTCCTGTTGGTCCTCGCCGTGGTGATGGGCTGTGCCACCGAGAAGTCCGCGACGGAGAAGCCTTCGGCCGCGAGCCCACCGGCCATCAAGAACTTCGGTCTGACGACGAGCGACGAGGTTCCGGTCTGTCCCACCGCGGCGACCGGGGCGCAGGGGACTGGCAACGCGACCCTCGCTCCGGACGAGTCCTCGCTCACCGTGACCGTGAACTACTCGGGCCTGTCCGGTCCAGCGACGGCGGCGCACGTCCACGTCGGGAAGCCGGGGGTCGCCGGACCGGTGGTCCTGCCGTTCAAGGGCGACCTGACCTCGCCCATGAGCAAGACCTTCACCGCGGCCGACTACGTCGCCGCGCCCAACGCGCCTCCGGACTTCCCGAGCTTCGTGCAGAGCCTCAAGAACGGCGAGGCGTACGTGAACGTGCACAGCGCCGCCTGCAAGCCGGGGGAGATCCGCGGACAGATTCCCTGACCCGCCGGACCGCGCGCCCTCCGCGGAATCCCGCATGGGCGCCCGGGCTGAGGCGTGTATGCCTGGGCCCGATGCCTCGTGTGACTCGCTCTCCTCGTGCCCGGCGATCCGCCGCGAAGACGGTGACGCGTCGGGCGGAGCCTCCGGCCGATCCGCGCTTCGCCGCGGTCATCGACGCCTTCGCCCGCGACCGCCGCGTGAAGACCGGGAAGATGATGGCGAGCGTCGGCCTCAAGGTGGGCGGGAAGATCTTCGCCATGCTCGTCCATGGCGACCTGGTGGTGAAGCTTCCACGCGAACGCGTGAGCGCGCTGGTCGAGGCCGGGCTCGGGAAGCAGTTCGACCCGCGCCGGGACGGCCGGCTGATGAAGGAGTGGGTCGTCCTAGCAGGTGACGACCCGCCCTGGGTGGACGTCGCCCGCGAGGCGTACGCGTACGTGGGCTGAGTCGTCGGCCGTCACACTCTGCCCCTTCCGATCGTCGAAGTCTCTGGATGACGAAACACGGGCTGCTGGCCCTGTTCGGCGATAGCTTGGTGAGAGGAGAGGTGAACGTGTACTCCCTGGTGGTGGCACTGCACGTGGTGAGCCTGTCGTTCTGCGCGGGTCCGGTCCTCGCGCTGGCATTCGTGCCGGCAGAGCTCTCGCCTTCTGCGGCGAGGCGCCTGTCGCGGGTGGCAAGCATCGGGCTGCTCTTCCTGCTGCTCACCGGCGCAGCGGCGCTGGCGATGACCGGACCGGCCTTCGTCCACACGGGATGGTTCCGCGTCTCCGGCGTGCTCTTCCTGGTCATCGGCGGTCTTCTGGGCGCGCTGGGGAAGTCGACGCGCACGGCAGGCTCGGCGAGCAGGGTACGGACGCTCGCCTGGATCATCACCGCCCTGCTCGTGGTCGTCGTTTACCTGATGGAAGCCAAGCCCTTCTGACGGGGGGCCGAACCTTTTCCGGGGACCGGTTCCTCACTCCATGATGCGGCCGGTGGCGGTCGCAGCTGGAGGTCGTGCATGTCCGAGCTCTTCCGGAATGGCGGCGTGGGAATGTTCCCCGCCCTGGTGTTCGGGACCCTGGCGGTGGCGGCGGCGG
>CAZDSB010000638.1:0-3313 GCA_964507515.1 uncultured Myxococcaceae bacterium | reverse complement strand
ACCCTCCACTTCGAGGAGGCGGAGAAGGACGGGAAGCCTCGCTTCCAGGTCGTGACCGCGACGACCGCCGCCGCCGGGCTGGAGAAGGCGCGGGCGCACGCGCCCTCGCTGGTGGTGCTCGACATGATGCTCCCCGACCGGAGCGGCATCGACCTCATCGAGGACATGAAGTCGGTGTGCGGAGACGCGCCCATCGTCCTGGTCACCGCATTCCACGACATGGAGAGCACCATCCGGGCGATGAAGCTCGGGGCGTTCGACTACATCCACAAGCCGTTCTCGGACCCCGCGGCGCTGGACCTCGTGGTCCACCGCGCGCTCAGCGTGCGGCAGCTCAGCCGCCGCGCGGCGAGCGCCGAGCTCGACGTCGCGCCGGCGCGCCTGGGCGACCTGCTCGGGCAGAGCCCGGTGATGCAGCAGCTGGTGAAAGAGATCGGCAAGGTCGCTGCCGCGCCCCGCGCCACGGTGCTGGTCACCGGCGAGTCAGGGACGGGCAAGGAGCTGGTGGCGCGGGTCATCCACAACTACTCGTTCGACGAGCCCCGGCCCTTCGTCGGGATCAACTGCTCGGCCATCGTGGAGACGCTGCTCGAGTCGGAGCTCTTCGGCCACGAGCGCGGCGCCTTCACCGGCGCAACGGCGAGCAAGCCGGGGAAGTTCGAGGTTGCCGAGGACGGAACCGTCTTCCTCGACGAGATCGGCGACCTCTCGACCCAGCTACAGGCGAAGCTCCTCCGCGTCCTGCAGGAACGTGAGTTCGAGCGGGTCGGCGGCAACAGGCGCCTCGGGCTGCAGGCCCGGGTCATCGCGGCGACGCACCGCGACCTGGCCGAGGAGGTCAAGGCCGGCCGCTTTCGCGAGGACCTCCATCACCGGCTCCGGGTCATCCACCTGGTGGTGCCTCCGCTCCGCGAGCGGCGGGAGGACATCCCGCTCCTGGTGAAGGGCCTGCTCGAGCGCATCAACAACCGCGTCCACAAGCGGGTGACCCGCGTCCCCCCCGAGGTCATGGAGGCGCTGACCCGGCTCCCCTGGCGGGGCAACGTCCGGGAGCTGGAGAACGTGCTCACCCGGGCGGTGGTGCTCTCCCCGGGCGAGGTCCTCCTCGCCGAGAGCCTTCCCCGGGAGGAGCCCGCGATGGAGCAGGAGGCCCCGACGTGGTTTCCGCCGGACGCTCCCCTGCCCACCCTGGAGGAGGCCGAGCGTCAGCTCATCGAGCGGGCGCTGGTCCTCACCCGGGGCCACAAGGGACGCGCCTGCCAGATGCTCGGAATCAGTCGTCCCACCCTCGAGCGGAAACTCGCGAAATACGGAGCTGCACGTTCCGTCAAAGCCCCCTTGAAGAGTGTCAGTTGAGCGAAGATGTCCGGTGACGGACGCTCGCTTGCTTCATTGAACGTTTCGTTCAGTCCACTCCAGGACGTTCAAACGATCCGTTCAATCCGGGAGGGCCTCCACGTGGCGGCCCCTGTCCCTCCATCCGGGTTTCTGTCCAGGTTTCGAACGTTTGCCCCACGGTCACACGGACCCCGGGGCACGGCACGCGTCTTGGATTCACTCTTCCCACACGTCACCGGCGAAGAGGACTCTCGACCATGCATGGCTACAACCGCCCCCTCGGCCCCATCGGGTCCAACGTCGTTCCGCCCCTGCAGACCACTTCCTCCGGGATGCTGGTGACGCCGAACAAAGTCACCGCGCCCCAGGAGTCCATCGACTTCAAGGGGTACTTCAAGGTCGAGACCTTCCCTCACAACGCGGTCATCTACCGCCCGGGTGACGCGAGCGACCGGGTGTACCTGCTCAAGACCGGCCGCGTCCGCCTCATGCGGCTCGGCCGGAACAGCCAGCGCTCGGTCGTCTCCATCCTCCGGCCCGGGGACCTGTTCGGAGAGCTGTTCCGTCCCGAGGGCACGCCCATCGAGGAGCTGGCGGTCTCGGCAGGCGAGGCCGAGGTGTGGAGCATCGAGGGCCGGGACTTCCGCGCGCAGCTCGAGGCACGCCCGACGCTCGCGGTAGACGTCGTCCGCGCCTACGCCGAGCGCGTCCGGTCGCTCAGGAAGCGCGTGCTGGGCCTGACCTTCAAGGAGGTCCCCGCCCGCCTGGCCGACACGCTCCTGACCCTGGCAGAGGCGCACGGTGAGCGTTGCCCGCATGGCGGCGAGACCGACCTGCGGGGCATCACCCAGCAGGACCTCGCGGACCTCGTCGGCGCCTCGCGGTCCTTCGTCTCCACGCTCATCAACGAGATGAAGCGGGACGGGATGCTGGGCAACGTGGGACGCATCCTGTGCGTCCGCGACCAGAAGGCGCTCCGGAAGATCGCCTCCGCCGAGAAGTAGTCGGAGCCCGGGAACGCACGGGCGCGAGAGGGCTCGCCGCCGTCCTCCCACGGTGGCAGTCTCCCTCGCCCCCGTGCCGACTCTTCCCGAGACCAGGGCCCAGGCGGCCGAGCGTCACCGCGACGAGCGCGCCCGGGCCGAGTCCATCGCCGAGGCGCTGGACCGCCGCATGGCGCGCGTGGCCAACGTCCGGGTGGTGGCCTTCCTCGCCGCGGCCGCCTTCCTGCTCCCGACGCTGTTCCACCGGCTTCCGTCCTGGGGATACGTCCCGGCGATCGCCGCCGCGCTCGGTTACGGCGTCCTCGCCTTCTGGCACGGCCGGTTGCTCCAGTCCGAGGCGCGCGCGCGGGCGGAGGCCGCCTACCACCGGCGCGGTGAGGACCGGCTCACCGGCGCGTGGCACGCGCACCCGCCCGGCGGACCTCCGCTGGAGTCGCTCGCGGCACACCCCTACGTGCTCGATCTGGACGTCTTCGGCCACGGCTCGCTCTTCCAGCTCCTCGACGAGGCTGCCACCGCGCACGGTGAGCAGCGGCTCGCGGACTGGCTCTCGGCTCCTGCCAGCCCGGACGCGGTCCACCACCGGCAGGCGCAGGTGAGGGAGCTGGCCGGCCGCCCGGAGTTCCGGCGCGACCTCGCAGTGGAGGGACGGCTCGGAGGCAACGCCCGGGTGTCGCCGCGAGCGTTCATCGCGTGGGCCGAGTCGCCGCCGTCGATGGACGCGATCCGCTGGATGCGTCCCATCGCCCCGGTGGTTCCGCTGCTCCTCGCGCTCGTCGTCGTGGGGGCGGCGCTCGATCTCCTTCCCGGCGAGCTTCCCTGGGTGTTCCTGCTCATCCCGGCGGCGCTCCTCCTCCTGGCCCGTGGTGGCATCGTCCGGAGCTTCGAGGGACTGGAGCTCGGCCAGCGCGGCGCCGACCGGCTCGCGCGTGCGCTGCTGCGGGTGGAGCAGGAGCCGTTCACCTCTCCTG
>CAZDSB010000637.1:0-6259 GCA_964507515.1 uncultured Myxococcaceae bacterium | reverse complement strand
TCGAGCGCCCCACACCCTCCACGGCGAGGGCCGCCGCGCCGGCGCCGGCGATGGGCGCCGCGCGGAGCAGATCTCTCCTTGAGAGTCGCCGGCGACGACTCACGTGGAACCCCCGGACGCCGCGGCTGCGGGAACGATGCGAATGGCGTGGGCCTCCTCGGGGCAGGCCTCCTCGCACAGCCCGCACCCCACGCAGCCCGCCGCATGAAAGAGCGGCGCCTGCTGGGGTCCGACGAGCTCCACCGCGCGGCTCCCCATCGGGCAGACATAGGCACAGAGCCGGCACACGCCCTGCCCGTTCCACGGGAGGCAGGATTTCCGGTCGAGCACCGGGACGCCGATGCGGACCTCGGCCGCGACCCGCTCCAGCTGCGCCGGGATCCGCCTGAGCGCTCCGGTGGGGCACACCTCGGTGCAGGCCATGCAGAGCACGCACGCCGCCTCGCGGAGCGCGAGGACCGGATGGCCCGCATCCAGCCCGGCGCCGCCCGGGAACCGGATGGCCCGCGTGGGGCACACCTCCGCGCAGCGGAGGCAGCCGATGCAGGCGCGCTCGAACTCTCCGGGCGGAAGCGCCCCCGGCGGGCGGAGGGCGACCGCGGCTGCGCCTGGACGCCGGGCGAGCAGACCCCCCAGCGCACCCGCAGCGAGCCCGAGGATGCCGCGGCGGTTCACCGCGGCCTCCCGGCGAGCGACAGGGAAAGGGCCCTGGTTGGGCAGACGGCGACGCAGCGGCCACATCGGTCGCAGCCGGCGTCCACGAGGTCGCTCATCGGACGCTGCCCCATGTTGCAGACCACGTCACAGACGGTGCAGTCGGTGCAGCTGCTCGCCACCCGCCGCACGCCCACCGGTGACGCCACGGCCAGGAGCGAGAAGAGCGCCCCGCCCGGGCAGAGCGAGCGGCAGGACCCGGCCCGCGAGATCGTGGTGTCGAACAGCCAGACCGCGGCGAGCACCGTGGCGCCACCGCCGAGTCCGAGACCGAACGCCAGCCGGTAGGCAACCCTGGCGAGCAGCGCCGGGGGATAGACGAGCGCAGCGAGCTGCACGCCCAGCGCCGCGCTCCCCGCGAGGACCGTTCCGAGCACTGCGAAGCGAATCCATCCCGGCAGACGCAGGTCGAGCAACGGCACGCCGAGCTTCCCGAGCCCCCAGCGGACCGAGTGGCTCAGCGCGAGCAGCGGCAGGTAAGGGCAGAGCCAGCCGCAGAAGAAGCGCCCCAGCACGAGGACGAGGAGCAGCACCGGGAGCGCCGCGGCGAGGAGGCCGGGACGGCCACCGCGCGCCAGCCACACGCCGGCGGAGAGCAGGGGGTCCACCAGCTCGACGCCGAGCACCCGGGCGGATCCGGTCGCGCCCACGATGAGTCCTGCAGGCCAGGCGCGGTCGAGGAAGCGCGCGGCGAGGAACGGTGTCCCGACGACGGTGAGAATGCTGAGGGCGAGCACCGTCCTCCGGACGCGCTGGTAGCTGCGTCCGCCCCGCAGGACGAGGTCCCACGGCTGGAGGAGATCACGGACACGCTGTGTTCCAAGGTGGTCCAACAGTCGTCGCTCTCCGACGCAGATGGATGATCCACATCGCAATCGACGTACCAGCGCTCGATCATCGCGAACGCGCAGACTCTGCAGCCGGCGCTCCGCACGCTTCCTGGCCCGGCGCAAATCCTGCGGGTTTCTCGGTCGAGACGGAGAAAGAGGAGGCAACAGGTGAGGGGGGCTTTCCTCTGCACCCGATCCGGGGCCTCCTTGCGACTCACGGTGGTGGCGCTGACACCGGAGACGCGAGCAGGTCCTCGAGAAAGAAGGCCGAGAGCTCGGCGCGGCCGGTGAGCCCCGCCTTGCGATAGATCGCGAGCGACTGCTGCCGCACCGTCCGTTCGCTGGTCTCGCGCAACGTTGCGATCTCCCGGAGCGACAGCCCCTTGAGGAGCAGGAGTGCCACCTCGCACTCTGCGGCGGACAGCTTCCAGCTAGCGAACTGCGAGTCGATGGCACGGCCCAGACCCGCGGTGAGCGCCTCGTTGTCCCGACGCCACGATTCGGCAGCAGCACGCGCTTCCGCCAGCCGGGCCCGGAGCTCCCTTGCACGGGCCCGCTCTCGGAGGACCCGGCTGCGGAGCAGCCAGAGCCCCACTGCCGCAAGCACGAGGACGATCGCCTCGAGCTCGAAATGAAGGCGCGGTGAACCGCTCCGCCAGTCCTCGACAAGGTCGATCGCGATCAGCAGGACGATGCCGAGGAAGAGAATCGCGGAACGGAGCCGCTCGGAAGGATCTGCGTCATCCGACTCATGCGGCCTCCTCGCGCCGGGCGTGGTGCCAGACGGCGAGGCCGTTCCGTCATCCGACGGATGGCGACGCGCGCCCCGGTCAGGCAGGAGCAGGGACGAACTCGCCGAGGAGAACGCGATGAACCCCCTGCCGCTGCATCCCGCCGTCGTCCACGCTCCGATGGGCCTCGCGCTGATCATGCCGTTCCTGCTGGCCGGGCTGGTCTGGGCCATCGTGACAGGTCGATTGCCCGCCAGGGCCTGGCTCGGGGGTCTGCTCCTGCAAGGAGTGGTCCTCGGAGCCGCTCTCGTCGCCCTCTGGACCGGAGAGCAGGACGAGGAACGGTTCGAGGGGCGTGCCGGCGAGGCCCAGGTGGAGGCGCACGAGCATGCTGCCCGGGCCTTCACCTTCCTCGCGGGTGGAACGTTCGTCGCCGCCACCGTTGGCCTCGCGCTCCGGAACCGCTCCGGGCCCTTCCTCAAGGCCGGGCTCGGAACGGTCGCACTGTCGCTCGCGATGCTCGGCCTCGGCGTCCAGGCGGGCCACCGCGGCGGTCTTCTCGTTCACGGCGGGGCCGGCCTGAGCGTGCCAGCGCAGGGGGAACCGGGTGGTGGCGAGGAGCAGAGCATCCGGGACGCGCGAGACCAGGACGACGATGGAGACGACGACTGACGTCGGTGTGATGCGAGGGGACCTGAGCTGTGAGGGCGGTGGCCTCCGCCCCGCCGCCTGGCACGCGGACGCGACACCCGACGGCCGGGCTCGTGTAGACTCCTCTGGCGACGATGGCTCGACCGCTCTTACGCCGCTGACCCGGGCTCGGGTGGCGGAACCGGTAGACGCAGCGGACTTAAAATCCGCAGCTGCCTCGGCAGCGTGCCAGTTCGAGTCTGGCCCCGAGCACAGAAGCGAACCAGAAGCTCAGCGCCCGTTCACCACCTGGGTGATCGCGGGAAGCAACTCGTGCCCGGGCGAGTCGGTGAGATCCGGGAAGGCCCGGACCCTCCCCTGGGCGTCGACGAGGACAGCGCTCTCAGCACGAAGAAGCGGCTCCCGTTCGGGCCGGCGGTCGAGCAGCGCGAGCAAGGGCGCGACGCGAGATGGGTCATTCACCTCGCTCGCTGGATCGAGGTCCCCCCAGGCGCCAGTCACTCCGCCGGGCCCGACGGGGATCCACTCCAGATCGAAGCCGGGCCGGACTGAGCGCAGATGCCGGGAGAGACCGTGCATTCGCTCGGACGCAGCCGCGAGGCATTCCGGACAGCCGCGATCCGCGAAGACGACCAGACGGCCTCTACCCGTGGCGGGCAGATGGTCGAGCACCGGGAGTGGGGAAGGAGGGGTGCGCAGCAAGCCTGAGATCAAGGGGCCACCGAGGAGGAGCGCCATCGCCGTCCACCAGAAGGCGGGATTGCCCACCCACCGCTCGAGCCGCGCTTGATTGGTCGTGACGCTCACTTCTTGATCTTCGCGTCATAGGTCACCTTCCCCCCGGCGGGGACCGTGACTGATCCCATCTTCGTCCCGGCGACCTCATGGAAGGTGGCAATCTGGTACGTGCCGGGCGGGACGTCCTTGATCTCGTACTTCCCGTCCGAATCAGTCACGACCGCGTAGGGGTTGTCAGCGACGAAGAGTCCCCCCCGCATGAAGTTGTGGATGTCGCACTTCAGCGCCTCACCACCGGCCTTGTTCATCTTCTTTTCCACCGTCATCCCCTGCTTGGGTTCGGCGATGTTCAGGATGGTCCTCCCTTCCTGGTACGAGTGGATGTTGTGGAGGATCGGGTCGCTGTTCTTCACCTCGAGGCTGGCGTTCTTCCCGACGACCTGCATGTGCGGCTCGTAGCGGCAGCCCTTTTGATCGAGCGTCGGCTTGGCGGGGAAGTCCATCTTCTTTCCGCTCTTGATGTCGACCAGGTACACCACCGTGTCCTTCACTCCTCCCGTCGACGAGACAATCCACTCGTCCAGCTCGCGTGAGGTGCCGCAGGTCCCCGGATCCTGGGTGATGGTCACCTTCTCGGGCTTGGGAGGTGTTCCCTCGTAAGTGACCCTTCCGGAGATGCTGCCCCCGTTCGTGACTGGCGCCTCGGTGTACTCGGCGTGAGCGGCAGTGGCGATGACCAGCGCTCCGAGCAGGATCGTGCTTCGCATGTGCTGACTCCGGTTCATGAAGGTTGGTCGCTTGAGCGCGCAACAGTCCGCCCCGAGCCAGCGCGCTGTCAATGCTCAATTCATTGAGTGCTCAAGCATCGTTCCTCCCTCGGCCGGTCCGCAGTCGCAGGCGGCCGGCGCGAATCGTTCAGTCGAAGCCAGGAGGGCTGGATTGGTGCAATCCGTTCGCATCTACACGCAGCGTTCATCTCTTCCGCTTCGAACGACGCGGTGTGGCGTGAGAATCAGTTGTTTGAGAAATCGTTTGAACTGCTCGATTGGTTGCGCGCGCAATCGAAGCCGCCCACGCCTCGGACGGCTCGCGAGAGGAGGGTGGGATGAAGCTGCGGGTCCTCGCCGTCGCCGCTGCCGCGCTTGCAGTTCTGGTTCCGTCACAGGCCGGAGCGATTCCAGCGTTCGCGCGGAAGTACAACGTGGCCTGCAGCTCGTGCCACGAGGCCTGGCCGAAGCTCAATGACTTCGGAGAGCTATTCCGGGACAACGGGTACCGGATGAACCGCGGGAAGGACAACCCGAAGGAGCAGAACGGGAGCTACTGGCCCATCGCCTTCCGGACCACCGTCGGGTACCAGTTCGCGCAGCAAGAGGGAGTTCCCGTCGATCAGCCCCCGGGCGAGACCACCACCAAGACCGGCACGTTCGGATTCGCCGGCCTGGACATCCTCACCGCCGGCACACTGGGCGAGCAGATCAGCTTCCTGGTGGTCTACACGCCCGGGCTGGGGAGCGCCGGGTTCGGCACCGAGCCGGCAGATGGCGATCTCGAATCCGCCTTCGTCGGATTCCATCGGCTCCTCGGGACGCCATTCCTCAACCTGCGTGTGGGGAAGCACGCGCCGGATCTGCCGGTCGACGAGCACCGGATCCTCTCACTCACGCAGGGCTACAACATCTACCACTTTCATCCCCAGGGAAGCACCGTCACCTTCGAGCCCGGGGAGAACCAGGCCGGCGTGGAGTTCTACGGTCACTCGGAGCTCGACGCGATCAAGTACTCCGTGACGCTGGCCACCGAGAACGCCGCCATCCTGTCGAACAACTGGGTCAGCTCACCCGTGGTCTGGGGTCGACTCTCGGGGAAGTTGCTGCTCAACAACAACTTCCTGCCCGAGATCAAAGGCGGTGTCTTCGGCGCGATCGGGTGGCACCCGACGCAGGCACTGACCACCACGGATCCTTCGGCTGGAACCACACAGGTGAATGGAACCGCGTACAACAACCAGACGTACCAGAAGTACGGCGCCGACCTGCATCTGCTCTTCCTGAGCAACGTGAACCCGCTCGACATCACGGGAGTGTTCATGGGGGGCAGCGAGAATCAGGCGCTGATCACCGATGGCGTTCGCTCTGCTCAGTGGATCGGCGGATTCGTCGAGGTGAACTACACGCCGAACTTCAACTGGGTGTTCTACGGGCGCTGGGAACGGATCACCACCACCCAGTCGGGGATAGACTCCCTGCCGCAGAACGAGGGCGATCTGACCGCGCTGACTCTCGGCGTGCGCTACACGCTCGAGTTCGGAAACCGCGCCGATGTCGCCCTTGTGCTGGAAGGGAGTCAGGTGACCAGCACGGTCAACAGCGACACCGTCTATGGCACGAAGCCGAAGGGCACCACGGTGCTCGCAGGCATCGATTTCGCCTTCTGAGCCGGAGGAACCCATGCGCTCGCTCCGACCCCTTCTCGTTCTTTCCAGCGCGGTCGCCGCGCTGACCTTGCTGCCCGCTGCAGATCAGGGCGGCGACGCCGATCGCCCCCCGGTCCCCATCGACCAGGGCCTGGCCTCCCGCGGCAAGCCCATCTACG
>CAZDSB010000636.1:0-10774 GCA_964507515.1 uncultured Myxococcaceae bacterium | reverse complement strand
ATTCCCGAGGCGGCGATCTCGATGCTGGCCTGCGCGCGCATCGGGGCGGTGCACTCGGTGGTGTTCGGAGGGTTCTCCGCCGAGGCGCTGCGGGAGCGGATGAACGACGCCGGGGCGAAGGTGGTCATCACCTCCGACGGTGGGTGGCGGAAGGGCGCCGCGGTGCCGCTGAAGGGCAACGTGGATCAGGCGCTTCCGGAGATGAAGACGGTGGAGAAGGTCATCGTCGCCCAGCGGACCGGGAAGACGGCCCCGGCGAAGGGGCCGAAGGACGTCCTCTGGAACGAGCTGGTCTCGTCGCAGTCCGCGTCCTGCGAGCCGGAGTGGGTGGACAGCGAGCACCCGCTGTTCATCCTCTACACCTCGGGATCGACCGGGAAGCCGAAGGGCGTGCTGCACACCACGGGCGGCTACGCGGTGAACGTCTCGCTGACGACCCGGTGGGTGTTCGACCTGAAGGAGTCGGACGTCTACTGGTGCACGGCGGACGTGGGCTGGGTGACGGGCCACAGCTACGTGGTCTACGGGCCGATGATGAACCGGGCGACGGCCTTCATGTACGAGGGCGCGCCGACGACGCCGGGTCCGGATCGGTTCTGGGAGATGATCGCCCGGAACAAGATCACGATCCTCTACACGGCGCCGACGGCGATTCGGGCGTTCATGCGTCTGGGAGACGAGCACCCGAAGAAGCACGACATGTCGAGCCTGCGGCTGCTGGGCAGCGTGGGCGAGCCGATCAACCCAGAGGCGTGGATCTGGTACCGCGAGGTCATCGGCGGCGGGCGGTGCCCGGTCGTGGATACCTGGTGGCAGACGGAGACGGGCGCGATCATGGTGACGCCGCTGCCTGGCGCGACGCCGACGAAGCCCGGGAGCGCGACGCTGCCGCTACCGGGCATCAAGGCGGAGGTGCTCGACAAGGACGGGAAGCCGGTGCCGCGTGGGTCGGGCGGGAAGCTGTTCGTGACGCGTCCGTGGCCGTCGATGCTGCGCACGGTGTACGGCGACCCGGAGCGCTACGAGAAGACGTACTTCAGCGAAATCCCGGGCATCTACTTCACCGGAGACGGCGCGCGGGTCGACCAGGACGGCTACCTCTGGGTGATGGGCCGGGTGGACGACGTGGTGAACGTCGCCGGCCACCGCCTGGGGACGGCCGAGGTGGAGAGCGCGCTGGTGTCGGAGGGGCGCGTCGCGGAGGCGGCGGTCGTGGGCCGACCGGACGACCTCAAGGGGACGGCGCTGGTGGCGTTCGTGACGCTGAAGAAGGGCGTCGAGCCGACTGCGGCGATCAAGCAGGCGCTGTCGGCGCACGTGATGAAGGAGATCGGCGCGATCGCGCGACCGGACGAGATCCGGTTTGCCGAGGGCCTGCCGAAGACCCGGTCGGGGAAGATCATGCGCCGCCTGCTCCGGGACGTCGCCGCCGGCCGTCAGACGACGGGCGACACGACGACGCTCGAGGACCTCAACGTCCTGGCAGTGCTGCGCAACAACGAGGAATAACGGGGCGAGGGGGGGCGACCAATCGCCCGCGGCTCGTGTCCAGAAAGTCCGGTCGACGGGCCGGCACCTTCGATGGCCTCGAGCCGGGAATTTCCGCGATTTCGGTCGAAGCCGCGATCGAAGGCGATCGAAGATGTCTGGCACGTTCGACCGCCCGAGGCCCGTCCAGGAAGTCCGCGTCGACGGGCCGCGCCGTTCAGTGCAGCGTTTGCTCGTCCTCGACCAGGCAGTCCTTGAGGACGCGGAAGCCGTCGAAGAAGCGATCCACGTCGGGGGCGGGGCCCTGCCACATCGCCATCAGAGTGTAGACGCACTGTCCTGCGGCGACGAC
The DNA here is from genome assembly GCA_964507515.1 of uncultured Myxococcaceae bacterium. Lineage (GTDB taxonomy): Bacteria > Myxococcota > Myxococcia > Myxococcales > Myxococcaceae > RPRB01. Next base: position 8,934 of record CAZDSB010000636.1, on the reverse strand, counting down.
CTGGATACGGACCTCGAGGCCCTCTGCGCGGAAGGCACAGGTCTGGGCTTCACGCCCGTCGCGGCGCCGCCCACGCGCGTTGGCGGTGACCTCGTACGAGCGTGCACGCGCGAACTCGCCGCAGAAATCGTCCAGGACACCCGTCGGATCCAGACGTCGCCCCTGCACCGGCCGGCGACGCTGGACGAGGAGCCCCTGATCCTCGTTGCCGCGGGACTCGATGGAGAGGAGCCGCTGATTTCCCTCGATCCGCTCCGCCTCGACTCGCAGCGGAGCGGGCAGCGCGGCGGTGAACGTCCCGTCCGGCGCGTCGAAGTGCGGCCAGGTGGGCTTGCAGCCGCACACGGCCAGGAAGAGGCCGAGCGCGAGCACCGTTCCGGGACGCTCAGCCATGGCGGGAGAGGTGGACGACGGCCGACTCGAGCAGGGCCGCGATGCCGCGCTTCGAGGCGTGCACCAGCTTGCGACGGAACGGAACCGGCGCGCCGGTGTAGAGCGTGCTCACCCGGTGATCGAGCTCCGATCCGCCCCAGAGCAGGACCAGGTCCGCCCACTCCAGATCGAGCCGGGCCTGCGCGAGCGTGCGCCGCTCCGTACCGTCCACCAGCCGGAGCTCGAGGCGATCGGAGAGCGCGTCGCGAAGCTCCTCGCGGACCGAGGGCGAGCCGCCCACGATCGCCAGGCGGCGAATCCCCGCACGCTGGCAGGCCGAGACGAGCGCCTCCTGCGCGCGCCGGTTGTCAGAGCCTCCGCACGATACGCACGCCGTCCGCCGGGCGGTGAGCACCGGGGTTCGTCCCGAGGCCGCCGCGGCGGTGGCGCACGCAGGCGTGGCGCAGTGCCTGTAGAGCTGCGCGTCGAGCACGCCGCGCGCGCGGTCCTCCTTGGCCGCGCTCATCCGGGTCTTCCCCGCACGGGTGAGCCCTGCGGCCTCCATCGCCTCCCGTGCCCGCGTCCGGCCCTCGGGCAGATCGAATCCCTGGGCGGACAGCCACGCGTCGATGTCGACGTCCTGGCTCACGGACCGGACGGTTCCGGCGGAACCGGCGGCGGCTCGAAGAGCATCTCCTGGATCGGGTCCAGCCCCAGCGCCTGCCGCACCGGGGCGAAGCTGCGGCGATGGATGGGACAGGCGCCGAGCGTCCGCAGCGCGGCCTCGTGCTGCGGCGTGGGGTAGCCCTTGTGGGCGGCGAACCCGTAGCCGGGGAAGCGGCCGTCGAGCTCGGCCATGTGCGAATCGCGCGTGGTCTTGGCGATGATCGAGGCGGCGGCGATGGTCAGCGAGAGCGCGTCGCCGTGGATGATGCCGCGCTGGGGCACTGGACACTCGGGAATGCGTCGGGCGTCCACCAGCACGAAGCTCGGCACCGTGGGAAGCCCGAGGAGCGCCCGGCGGAGCGCGAGGAGCCCGGCGTGGTAGATGTTGAGCCGGTCGATCTCCTCGACCTCGGCGACGCCGACGGCCCACGCGATCGCGTCACGCTTGAGCTCGACCGCCATCCGGGCGCGGGTCGCCGCGTCGAGCGCCTTGCTGTCGTCGATGCCGCGCAGCCGGTAGTTCCTCGGGAGGATGACTGCCGCCGCGACGACCGGTCCGGCCAGTGGCGCCATCCCCGCCTCGTCCACGCCGGCGACGTGCTGGTGGCCGGCCTCCCAGAGCTCGACCTCGAAGCGAAGGAGGTTCCGGAGCCGCTGTCCCTCCGAGCGGTTCTTCTCCCGCTTCGAACGGATGAGGCGGGCCAGCTCGCGGGCAGCGCGCCGCTCGTCGAGATCCAGGGCCTCGAGGAGCCCCTCGGGCACCGGCCGTCCGCGGGTGAGGAAGCGCTCGCGGAGCTCGCCGATGGGTTGAGAGAGGAACCGCTCGAGATCGAACATCGTGGCGAGAGCGAACGCTACACGCGTGGACCGACAGGCTGGAAGTGTCCCTCCGTCCCGGTGCGACGGGTGCCGGTCAACTGCATCAGGACGCGCCGTCGAGGGGTGCGCCAGCCCACCGCTCGAACGCGGCACGCTGGACGTCGCTCGGCGACTCGACCGGAGCGAGCCACCACGCGTCCTCGGGACGTCGCTCGAGCGTGACGGGGACCTCGACCAGGAGCTCGCGACGGAAGACCGAGACGCGGAGGATCTCGCCCGGGGTCCGGTCGTCCGCGCGCGAGACGAGCGCCCCAGCGTCGCCCTTCACTCCATCCACCGCGATGACCTCGTCGTCGGGGTAGAGGCCGGCGGCCTGGGCAGGCGAGCCCTCGAGCACGCTGGCGATGCTCGCGCCGCGAGCGACGATGCCCGTCCAGCCGCGGGCGCGGGTGTCGCCCTCCTTCAGGCGGGGCGGGGTGCCACCCTTGTCGCCGACCGATTCGCGGATGCGGGAGCGCAGGCGCAACCCCACGTGCTCAAGCGCCGAGGTATCGAGCTCGTCCGTGCTCCGGAGCGCACGGTCGAAGAACGAACGCAGGTCCGTGCCGGCGATCTCCGACGCCGCACCCTCCACGCCCTCCTCGGGGACGCCCTTCCCGTCGCCGTAACGGCTCCAGAGCAGCCGCATGACGTCGTCGAGACTCCTCGAGTCGCGCGTGCGGCGGCGGATCTCGAGGTCGAGGCAGAGCGCGACCAGCTCGCCTTTCAGGTAGTAGGAGATCGCACTGTTCGGCGTGTGCTCGTCCTGGCGGTAGTACTTGACCCAGGCGGTGAGGGAGGCCTCCTCCAGGGTCTGGACGCGCCGACCAGGCGTCGCGGCGAGCGCGGAGAACGCCTCGCCGAGCCGCACGAGGTACCGCGCCGGGCTCATCCGTCCGGCGCGGCGCACGAGGAGGTTGTCGTAGTACGACGTGATTCCCTCGAAGGCCCAGAGCAGGCGGGTGTAATTCTCGCCGCCGTAGTCGAACGGAACGAAGGCGCGCGGCTTCAGGCGCTTCACGTTCCAGAGGTGGAAGTACTCGTGCGAGGCGAGGGTGAGGAAGTCCTCCCACCCCTTGGGCGTCGAGATCTGCGCGCGCGGGTAGATGAGCGCGGTGGACGCGGCGTGCTCGAGGCCTCCCCGTCCCTTGTCCACGAGATAGACGAGGAACAGGTAGCGCGGCATGGGGAGCCCGCTCCAGAGCGCCGCCTCCGCGTCACAGACGGCCGCGAGGTCCGCGGCGAGCTTGCTCGCGTCCACGGGGCCGCCCCAGACGACGACCTCGTGGGGAACGCCGCCTGCCTCGAAGCGGATGGGCCGGTGGGGGCCGACCTCGACCGGGCTGTCGATGAGCACGTCGTAGCTCGGCGCCTGCCAGCCGCCGTCGGTTCGCTCGAGCGCCGTGAACACGCTCCAGCCGGGCGGCGCGTCGACGGCGAGGTGATGCGGGGTGTCGCGGAGCGCCTCGGAGTAGAGGAAGAGCGTCGCGCCGTTGAAGAAGCCGTGCGTACCGTCGAGGTGGCTCGTGCGAACGGTGAGCTCGTTCGCGTAGACGCAGTAGCGCACGCGCACCGGCCGGCCACGAGCGCGGAGGCGCCAGGTTCGCTTGTCGAGGCGTTCCACCGCGACGCGGTCGCCGCGGTCGTCGGAGGCCGACAGCTCCTGGATGTGGCGCGCGAACTCGCGGACCAGGTAACTGCCCGGGGTCCAGACCGGGATTTGCAGATCCAGGACGTCGGCGGAGGGGAACTGGGCCTCGACCTCGAAGAGGTGGGAGTGAGGCCGGGACATCGACACGCGGTAGTGGACCGCTTCGCTCATGGGTGCCGTGGTGTGTAGCAGAAACCAGCCGGCTCACAGCGCGGCAGGGTCGACTTGCGCGCTGGGTCAGCGCCCGGGGCGCCGGAGGAGGATCGCCCCGAAGAAGCCGTCCGTGCCATGGCGCGCCGGCGACAGGCGGAGGAAGTCGCCGGTCGTGACGCGGGCGCCGAGCTCCGGGCCGAGCCGGTCGGCCGGCGGAAGGGTGTGGAAGGCCGGGTGGCGCTCGAGGAATCCGGCGACGACGGCCTCGTTCTCCTCGTCGAGCACGCTGCACGTTCCGTAGACGAGGCGGCCTCCGCCCCGGACCAGCGGCGCGAACTGCTCGAGCAGGAGGCGCTGGCGGTCGACGTGCTGGGCGAGCATTGCCTCAGTCAGGCGGTAGCGGGCGTCGGGCTTGCGGCGGTAGGTGCCGGTGCCGCTGCAGGGGGCGTCGACGAGGACGCGGTCCGAGCGGTCCAGGAGATCGGCGAGCGCCGGCGCGACCTCGGGGCCGGAGGTGGGGATGGCGCGGATGCGGACGTTGTGGACGCCGGCCCGACGGGCCCGTCGCTTGAGCTCCTCCAGGCGCCGGGCATCGATGTCGAGGGCGAAGAGCTCGCCGCGGTTGCGCATCTGGGCGGCGAGCTGGAGCGTCTTGCCTCCCGCGCCGGCGCAGGCGTCGACGACCCGGGTGGGGGGCGCGTCGACGAGGAGTCCCAGCAGCTGGCTTCCCTCGTCCTGGAGCTCGAACAGGCCTTCGCGGAAGCTGGGCAGGGCGAAGGCGTTCTGGCGGGTCTCGAGGAAGAGGCCGAGGGGCGAGAGGGGGGTGGGGCGGGCGTCGACGCCCTCAGTGCGGAGCCGCTCGAGGAGGGAGTCGCGGGTGGTGCGGAGGAGGTTGACGCGCGCGGTGAGCGGGGCGCGCTCGTTCATGGCCGCGGCCTCGGCCTCGGCGCGGTCTCCGAACTGGCGGAGGAAGCGGGCGGCCAGGAAGTCGGGCAGCGAGGCGTCGAGGGCGAAGCGTTCGGTGCGGGGGAGCGCGCGGAGGGAGGTGGCGGCGGCGGGCAGGCCCTCGAGGATGCGGGCCTCGTCGGGGCGGAGCCCGGCGGTGCGGGCGACGCGGTCGGGAGGTTCGCCGTGCAGGACGCGGGAGGCGGAGAGGCGGAGGAGGTCCTGCTGCGTGGTGGGGCGTTGCTCGAGGCGGGCGCCGGCGCGGTCGAGGAGGGCGTCGACGGTTCGCTGGCGCCGGAGGAGGGCGTAGACGCGCTCGGCGACGGCGCGGCGCTCGTTCGAGTACAGGTGCCGCTTGGTGCGGAGGACGTGGTCCAGGGCGCGGTCCGCCAGCCACCCCTCGTGTCGCACCGCGCCGTAGGCCTCGCGCGTCGCCTGGGTGACGAGGTCCTCGCGCAGCGGCCGCTCCGGCCGGCCCTCGGGGCTCTCGAAGGTCTCGAAGGTGCCAGGCACCTTCGAGTCTCCCGGGTGCTTGGATCGCGAGGTATTTCGCGAAGTTGGATGTGAACGGTGCTGCGCTGGACGGCGACCGCTGTGGCGGTCCGGGGGCGGCCGCGGCATGGGACGTCAGTACCTCGGCATCCGGGGATCGACGTCGACGGCCCAGCCCTCGATGCCGCCACGCAGGGAGGCCGCCGGGATACCGACCGAATCGAGGAACACGGCGGCGTGGTAGCTCCGGACGCCGTGGTGGCACAGCACCACGACCGGCCGGTCCGCGGCGTCGCGCACCTCGTCGAGTCGCGCCGGAAGCTCGTGCATCGGGACGTGCAGTGATCCCGGAATCGAGGCGACTCTGACCTCGTCCGGATTCCGGACATCGAGGATGAGCGGCCGCTGTTGCTCCGGACCCTCGAGGGCGCGCGCGAGTTCGTGCGCGCTCACCTCATGCACGGGCATCGGGGACCTCGCAGCCGGGCGCCGCGTCGGACAGCGTGATGATCGCCCCCGGGCGACAAGTCGGACAGCCAGGGTCGCGTCGGAGCGACAGCTCGGAGAATCGCGTTCCCAGCGCGTCGAACGTCAAGAGGCGTCCCACGAGCGGGGTTCCGATGCCGAGCAGGAGCTTCAGGACCTCGTTCGCCTGCACGAGGCCGATGAGCCCGGGGAGCACGCCGAGGACACCCGCCTCCGCGCAGGACGGGGCGAGCTCCGGGGGCGGCGGCGTCGGGTAAAGACAGCGGTAGCAGGGGCCAGCGCCGGGAAGGAGCGTCGTCGCCTGACCCTCGAAGCGATACACGCTCCCGTGGACGAGCGGAATGCCTTCCCGTACGCACGCGTCGTTGAGCAGGTAGCGGGTCGGGAAGTTGTCGCCCCCGTCGACCACGACCTGGAAGCCGGCGACGATGCGAAGGACGTTCGTCGCCGAGAGCCGCTCGGGGAAGGTGACGACCTTCACCTCGGGGTTCAGCGCGAGGAGTGCGTCCCGGGCGCTGTCGGTCTTGGGACGACCGGCGTCGGCGCTGCGGTGGAGGACCTGACGCTGAAGGTTGCTCACCTCGACCACGTCCGAGTCGACGATGCCGATGGTCCCCACGCCTGCCGCGGCAAGGTACAGCGCGGCCGGCGAGCCGAGCCCGCCCGCCCCGAGCAGCAGCACTCTCGAGGAGGCGAGCTGCGCCTGTCCTGCCTCGCCGACCTCGGGCAGCGAGAGGTGCCGGCGATAGCGCGCCTTCTGGTCTGGCCGGAGCTGGGCCGGCCGCACCCGGGGAAGGCCGAGATCGCTCCAGCGACCGAACCCCCCGGCCAGCGACGAGACGCGTGGATATCCGAGCTCGAGGAGCGCTCGAGCAGCGAGCAGCGAGCGAACCCCGCTCGCGCAGTACACGACGACCTCCCGGTCGCGACCGACCATCCGCTCGACGCGGAGCTCGAGATATCCACGGGGGATCAGGACCGCGTCGGGGAGGTGGCCCTCGGCCGTCTCGTCCGGCTCGCGGACGTCGAGGAGCACCGGAGCCTCGGTGGCTCGGAGCCGTCGGGCGAGGGCCTCGGGAAGCACCTCCGGGACGACGGCGCGGGCTTGCGCCAGGAGCTGACGGAACGTGGGCATCGGGCTGCGTCTGCGTATAACAGACCCGGCCGTGGCGGCCAGGAGGCCCGGGACGAATGACGATCGATGGACGCGTGACGCTGGTGACCGGGGGAGCCATCCGGGTGGGCCGGGCCATCGTGGAGGCGCTCGCCGCCGACGGCGCGACGGTCGCGATTCACCACCACGGCTCGGCGGCCGAGGCCGGGGCGCTGGTCAACGAGCTGCGCGGTCGCGGGCAACGCGCCGAGGCATTTCGAGCCGATCTCACCGACGATGCTCAGCTCGTGGCGCTAGTCGGCGACGTGGAGCGCACGCTCGGTCCCATCGAGATCCTGGTGAACAGCGCGGCGCAGTTCACCCGGGCGCCGTTCCTGGCGACGGATGCTGCGATGCTCGACGCCGAGTGGCGGCTCAACGCGCGGGCGCCGTTCCTCCTCACGCGAGCGGTCGCCCGGGGAATGCTGGAGCGGCGGAAGGGCGTGGTGGTGAACGTGCTCGACATTGGCGGGGCGCTGGTCCCGTGGCGAAACTATTCCGCCTACTGCATGACCAAGGCGGCGATGCAGATGCTGACCCAGGTGCTCGCGCTGGAGCTGGCGCCGCACGTGCGGGTCAACGGCGTGGCACCGGGAACGGTCTTGCCTCCCGAGTCGCTCGGCGCCGAGGAGCGCGAGCAGCTCCGTGCGCGGATTCCGCTCCAGCGGTTCGGGAGCGCGGCGGACGTGGCGGCAACCGTGCGCTTCCTGATCACCGGGTCCGACTTCGTGACCGGCCAGGTGCTCGCCGTGGACGGGGGGCGGGTCCGGGGAACTCCGTAGAGGGCCGGACGCCCCCTCGGCACGTGGAAACGCCGGCCGGCCATGGATATACAGGGGTCATGGACACCTCCACCGCCACCCCGGCCGCGCCCGTCCCGGCGACGACGAGCCCCTTTCCGCTGAAGCTCACCGCCCGGGCGGTCGAGCAGGTCAAGGCGGTGCAGAAGCAGCAGGGCTTCGAGGAGTACTACCTCTCGGTCCGCGTGGTTCCGGCCGGGTGCAGCGGCTTCGGATACGACCTGAACCTCGTGAAGGACATCTCGGCGAACGACGTGGTCGGCGAGCAGGACGGCATCCGCCTGGTCACCGATGCGCTGAGTCAGCAGTACCTGGCGGGCACCGAGGTGGACTACGTGGTCGGCACGACCGCGCAGGGCTTCAAGTTCGAGAACCCGAACGCAAAGTCGACCTGCGGCTGCGGCACGTCGTTCTCGACCTGATCCGGACGGTCTTCTTCACGGCTCGAGGAGGCGCTGCCACTCGGGCGCGACCCCTCTCCGCTCCAGCCTCGCCCGGCGCCGGAGGTGGGCGGCGTCGAAGGCCGCACGCTCGGCCTCGGTCTCGAGCTTGAGTGGTGGAACCGCGGCGCGCGATCCATCGGAGTTGAGCGCGACGAACGTGAGAAGCGCGGTGGTGGTGAGGTGGTGTTCCCCGGTGAGCGGGTTCTCCGCCGTGACCCGCACGCCGACCTCCATCGAGCTCCGGAACGCGGCGAGCACGCGGGCGCGCAAGGTCACGACCCATCCGACGCGGATCGAGGCGTGGAAGTGCAGATCGTCCATGCTCGCGGTCACCACGGCGTGGCGGCAGTGACGGCCGGCTGCGATGCCTCCGCAGACGTCGATCCATTCCAGGATCCGTCCACCGAAGGCGGCGTTGAGTGGGTTGGCATCGGACGGGAGGATCATCTGCGTCATCACGGCGACGCTGTCTGACGGGGTCTTCGGGTCCATGGTGGCCACGGCTCTCTAGCCCAGGACGTCGCGGAGGAGATCGGGCCGGTCGGTCATGATGCCTCCCACCCCGAGGTCGGTGAGCGCGCGCATGGTCGCCGGGTCGTCGATGGTCCAGACGTTCACCCACCGGCCGAGGCGCTCGGTGGCCTCGAGAAAGGGCCCGTCGACCAGGCGGACCTCGCCGTAGTCGAGCGGCATGTCCAGGACCTGGAACCGAGGATCGTCCGGTGGCTCTGCGTCGGACTTGATGGCGAGAACGAGCTGGGTGAGCGCGTCCCGCGGGTAGAAGGCGCAGACGTCCGGGGCAACTGCGGCGAGGCGTTCGGCGAGTGGGTCGAGCTCGCTGCCGAGGCACACGCGGTGCGTGGCAGCCTCCGAGCGGAGAATCTCCGCGACCGCTGACTCGATCCCCGGAGCCTC
>CAZDSB010000635.1:0-11204 GCA_964507515.1 uncultured Myxococcaceae bacterium | reverse complement strand
ACCGGGTTCTCCTCGTTGCGATCGGTGCTGGTGAAGACCCGACCCTTCACCAGGGGGATGCCGAGCGTGCGGAAGTACTCCGGCGTCACCGCGTTGAAGGTGGCCTGGCCCAGCGGCTGCCGGTCATCGTTCGCCTGGCCGTCGACAATGTACGAGGCGCTGAACGGCGTCTCCCCGCGGAGGGGGACCGCGTTGCCGATGCCGACCGAGACCGCCCCCGGAGCCGAGGCGAGCCGATCGACGAGCCGGTCCACCAGCTGGCGGGTCTTCGCCTGATCCGTACCGCCGTACCGGGTGAAGTCCAGCCCCACCCGCGCGGTCTCGACGTGCTCGAGGTCGATGCCCACGTCGACCATCGACAGCTCGTGCAGGCTGCGAAGGAACAGGCCCGCGCCGATCAAGAGGGCGCTGGAGATCGCCACCTGCGCCACGACCAGCGCGCTCCGCGCCCGGCGGCCCGACGGGCGGGCGCTGGAGCCCCCTCCGTCCTTCAGCTCACCCGACAGGTCTCGCGCATGCCGGAAGAACGGCATTACTCCCACCAGCACCCCGGTCCCGACGGACACGAGCAGGTTGAAGGTGAGCACCACCCAGTCCAGCCGCACCTCCACCGCGCGCGTGCTCAGCTTCGCCGCGAAGGCGACCAGGAGCGGCAGGGCCCCGGCGGCGAGCCCCAGCCCGAGCGCCCCACCGATCACCGCCAGCGTCACGCTCTCGGTGAGCAGGTGCCCCAGCATCCGGCCCCGAGACGCGCCGAGGGCCGTCCGCACCGCGAGCTCGCGCTCCCTGCGCTGGATCCGCGCGAGGGTCAAGTTCGCCACGTTGGAGCAGACGATGAGGAGGAGGAAGCCGGTGGCGGCGAGCAGGAGCATCAGCATCGGGCGTGCGTTCCCGGTGAGCTCCTCCTGGAGGTAGATCGCGTCGAGCCCGAGGCCCTGCGCCTTCGGGTAGTCCTCGGGGTGCTCCTGCTGCCAGCTGGCGCTGATGAGCGCGAGCTCGGCGCGTGCCCGGGACAGGCTCACCCCGGGGTTGAGATGCGCGAAGACGGTGAGCCCGCGCACGTTGCGGACCTGGTCCCAGGTCGCCGCCCGCCGGTACGGGCACGAGTCGACCGGCATGTAGACGTCGTTCTCCTTCGGGTACTGCGGGATGTTGGGAAGCACCCCGACCACGGTGTGCACCCGGTCGTTCATCGTGAACGAGCGACCGATGACGCGCGGGTCGCCGCCGAGGTGGGTCTGCCAGTACTTGTAGCTGAGCAGGAGCACCGGCGCCGCACCGGGCTGGTCCTCGCCCTTCTCGAAGAGGCGGCCGAGCAGCGGCCGGACACCGAGCGTCTGGAAGAACTCGGCCGAGACCACGCCGGTCTGCACTCGCTCCGGGTCCTGCCCGCCGAGGATGACGAAGGGCATGGAGTGGTATTCGACGAGGTCGGTCACCGTCGTCGCCCGGGTGCGCAGCTCCCGGATCTCGACCGGCGAGATGCCGACGTTCTTCACCCCCGAGAGCCGGGCTGGCTGGGTCAGGTGGACCAGCCGTTCTCCCTGCAGGTACGGCAGCGGGCGGAGGAGCACCCCGTAGATGACGCTGAAGATGGCCGTGCTCGCGCCGATCCCCAGCGCGAGGGTCACCAGGACCGCGACGCTGAAGGCCGGGGAGCGCGCCAGCGCGCGGAAGGCGAGACGCAAGTCCTGGGCTACATCGTGCATGCGCATCCGGAGGCTCCTCCGTCCGGAGGGCGAGCAACTCGCGTGCCCTGGCCAGCAGGCATCGCCGTGCGGCGAACGGCCGGTCCGGGGCAGCTGCCGTCCGGAAACGGGACTGCCCGTACCGCATCCGGGGGACGGCTCAGGCGCCGAGGACGCGCGCGAGCCGGCGGTGCAGGTCGAGGACAGCGTCCTCTTGTCGCAGGAGCAGCTCGACGGTGTCCGGATCGTCTCGCTCGCGCAGCTCACGATCGAGCCGGGCGAGCCGGTCCTGGAGGTCCTCGGCGCGCTCGACGTCGACCTCCGCCGCGCGGGCCCGCAACCGTTCCGCCACCTCGCGGTTGCCGGCGAAGCGCCGGAGCACGGCGAGTGCCCGCTCCACCACCTCCTGGGACAGACTCGACGCCGCGAGCGCCAGCCGGTGTGCGGAGGCCATCGCGGCCGGGCTCCAGCCCTCCCTCAGCTCCTCGAGCAGAACGCGCTGATAGGCGAGCAGCTTCTCGAGCAGCGCTGCGTCGATGCGGTATGCGGCGAAGGACAGTGTCCTCGCGTCTCCCCCGGTGACGTCGTCCCCGGAGCGCTCCATCAGTGGGCCCCCGCAGGCACGAGCTGGTCCGCCAGCCGGTCGAGGTCGGAGAGGGATTGCACCACCACCACCTGGTCGCACACCCGGGCGTAGAGGTCCATCTCGCTGTCCCCCACGCCCCAGGCCTGCCGCTCCTCCGGACAGATCCACACCAGGCGCCGTGCCTTCCGGCGGATCTCGCGGAGCGCCCAGACGTTGGGCGGGTTCTGGTTGTTCCGGCCGTCTCCGATGACGAGCACCGTCGTCCGGCGGGTGATGGCCGGGAGCTCGCGCCGGACGAAGCTGGCCAGCGCGTTCCCGTAGTTCGAGTTCGACTGGAGCGAGACCGCCTTCCCGGTCACCGCGAGGTCGAGCGCGCGCTCCGGCTCGAGCGTGCGGAACAGCTCGGTCACCTCTCCCAGGTCGGACACGAACACGAAGCTCCGCACCCTCGCGAAGAGCGACTGCAGGGTGTGGGTGAAGAGCAGCATCAGCCGGCTGACGTTCCGGACCGACTCGGACACGTCGCAGAGCACCACCACCTCCGGTCGCTGCGGCCGCCTGGCGCGGAAGACCGGCACCATCGGCATGCCGCCCCAGCTCATGTTCCGGCGCAGCGTGCGCCGGACGTTGAGCGTGCCCTTCCGGCGGCTCCGCTCGCGGCGGACCAGGCGCGTCTTGAGCCGCTCGGCGAGCCGTCGGACCGCGTGCTGCACCTGCGTCAGTTCGGCGCGGCTGAGGCTGGTGAAGCTTCGCTCGGCGAGCGCGCTCGACGTCCCGCGCAGACGTGCCCGGGCCTGTCGCTCCACCTCCCGCCGGGCGTCCGCCTCGAGGCCGCGGAGGACGTCCGACAGGCGGCGGCTCACCCACTCGAGGCCCTCGGGCGAGATGCCGCGGCGGCGGAGCTCGTCCTCGATGGCCCCGATGTCGGTGCGGAGCCCGTCTCCGCCGGCGCCGGCCAGGAGTCTCCGCGCGTAGAACCCGGCCTGCAGGGGGCTCTGGAGCCGGGAGAAGTCGAGCTGCAGGGTCGCCCCGCGGAAGAGCTGCGTCAGCCGCGCGCGATCGGCGTGGAGCGCCGCCCGGGTGAGCGGCGACATCTCGCCGAGGAGGCGATTGAGGGTGGCGATGGTCATGGTGCGCTCGTCGCCCTCGAGCGCACCGCTGGCAGCCAGCTCGTCGAGGAGCGACTGCTCCACGCCCTCCAGCAGCGAGACCGCGCCGGAGAAGAAGACGTCGAAGGCCCGGTCGAACGGCGCACGGTCCGCCGAGCGCTTGACCATCGTGGTGCGCAGGACGGCGCGAAACGCCTCGCGGTCGGATAGATCGATCAGGGTCGCTGCGCGGCTGGCGTCGAGCAGCTCGGACGTGGCGACCCGCACGCCGTTCTGGCGCAGGACCTCGGCAAACTCGACGATGCGGGCCTCCATCGGCCCTGGAGATAACCCAGATGGCTCGAATCTTCCTTGCCGGAGCGTCCGGCCTCATCGGGCAGCGTCTCGTTCCCCTTCTGGTCAAGGCCGGCCACCACGTCGTCGGCACCACCCGGAGCGAGGGGAAGGCAGGGTTGCTGCGGTCCCTGGGCGCGACGCCTGCAGTCGTCGACGTGTTCGACGCGCCCGCGCTGCGCCGCCTCGTGGTCGCCCATGAGCCGGAGGTGGTCATTCACCAGCTGACCAACCTGCCCGACGACCTCCTCGCGCTCGACGACGCCCGGATGGAGCAGGCGCTCCGGGACAACGCGCGCATCCGCTCCGAGGGCACCCCGAACCTCGTCGCGGCGGCGCTCGCCGCGGGCGCGCGCCGACTCGTGGCCCAGAGCATCGCGTGGATCTACGCGCCCGGCCGGGAGCCCCACGTGGAGGCCGACCCGGTGAACGCCGGCGCGACCGGCCGCGGAGCCATCACGGTCGGGGGCACGATGGCGCTCGAGAGGGCGGTGCTCGGGGCGGCGCCGCTGGCGGGCGTGGTGCTGCGGTACGGCTGGCTCCACGGCCCGGGGACGAACCACGACGACCCCTGGCGCGATCCGGCGGTGCACGTCGACGCCGCGGCATGGGCGGCGGCCCTGGCCGTCGACCTGGGCTCGGGCATCTACAACGTGGCCGAACCAAGCCCCTACGCGTCCTCGGAGCGCGCCCGGCGCGACCTCGGCTGGAGTCCCGACTTCCGCCTCTGACGCGCTTGCGACGGGGGGCTTCCCGGGACACCATCGCCGCCCGATGCCGGACGGGGCGCCGAGCCGCGCGCGTGTTCTTCCGAAGGTCGCGCTGCTCGTCCTGAGCCTGGTCCCGCTGCTGCCCACGCTCCGCGCGCACGCGGTGGGCGACCTCCCGGTGTACTTCGAGGCCACCCGGGCCTGGCTCTCGGGCCGGACGCCGTACGCGGAGGTCCCGTTCGAGTACCCGCCCTACGCGCTCCTGGCCTTCCTCCCCGCGGCGCTCGTGTCCTCGACGCCGCGGCAGTTCCAGCTCGCGTTCGGTCTCGAGCTGCTGGCAGTGGACGTCGCCATCCGCGTCGCCCTCCTGTGGGCCGCACGGGCCCGGCGCGGGGTGTGGGGATACGCCCCGTTCATCGCCTACGCGGTCGTCGCCCAGCTGCAGGCGTTCTGGCTCTACAAGCGGTTCGACCTCCTGCCAGCCGGCCTCACCCTCGCCACCGTCCTGCTGCTCGCGAGGGGCGCCACCGGGCGCGCGGCCGCGGCGCTCGTCGCAGGGATCGGCACGAAGGTCTATCCGGTGGTGCTCGTGCCGCTGGCGCTGGTGCAGGCGCTGCGCATCGGCCGGCTTCGGCCCTTCCTCGTCGGGGCCGGCCTCGCGGCGCTTCCGCTCGTGGTGCTCGCGGTGGTCTGGCCGCTGCAGCGGGCCGTCGGCTTCCACTCCGGACGGGGGCTCCAGGTCGAGTCACTCTGGGCATCGCTGCTCTGGCTCTTCCGCGGCTGGACCGGCGTGCAGTGGGTGCATGCCCCGGCCTCGTACGAGGTGCAGGGCGGGCTCGCCCCGGCGGTGCTTCCCGTCGCCATCGCGATCTGGGCGGTGGGCACGGCCGTCGCCACCCTCCTCTCGGTCCGGAGGCCGGACGGACCGGACCCGGGTGGGCTGGCCGAGCGCGCGCTCCTGCCGCTGCTGGCGCTCGTGGCGCTCGGCCCGGTGGCCAGCCCGCAGTACGTGCTGTGGATCGCGACGGTGGCGGCGCTCCTGCTCGAGCCCGGACGATGGCGACTCGCGGTGGCGCCCCTCGCGGCCGCGCTCCTCACGCGCGTCACCTACCCCGCGCCCGGGTACCAGACCGGGCTCTCCACGGCGCTCACCGCCGTGCTGGTGCTCCGGAACCTTCTGCTCGCCGCAGGCCTGTGTGCCCTCGTGCTCGCCGCGGTCCGACCTCGAGCTCCACGCGAACGTGCGGCACCCGCTGGCTAGGCGACTCGCTCGAACGCCGCGAGCGTCTCGGCGTGGTGCGTCCCCGGGAACATGTCCACCAGCTGGAGCGTGCCAAGCCGGAACCCGGCGGCGATCAGCCCCGCGGCGTCCCGGGCCAGCGCGCCGGCGTCACAGGCCACGTAGAGGAGTCTTCGTACCCCGAGGTCACGCGCGAGCGCACCGATCCCCGGAGCTCCGGTCCGCGGTGGATCGGCGAGGAGCACCTCGAAGGTTCGCCTCTCTTTCACCAGGCCACGGCTCACCTTCTCGGCGTCGCCCTCCACGAAGCGAACGTTGCCGAGGTGCGCCTCGGTCGAGGCCGCGACGGCCAGGCGCACCGACAGTGACGACGACTCGACCGCCACCACCGATCGGGCGCGGGCGGCGAGGGCGAAGGTGAAGGTGCCGTTGCCGGCGTGGAGCTCCAGCGCCGAGTCCGCTCCGGTCGGGGCGAGCAGATCGAGGGCCCGCTCGACGAGGAGGGGCGTCCCCGCGGCGTGCGCCTGGGAGAAGGCCTCGGGCCGGAGGAGGAGCGACACGCCGGGCCGGAGCGACGCGGGACTCTTGAGCGTCGGCCGGCCGACCTCCTCGTTCGCGCCCTCCTCGGGGACGAGCACCACCCCGCGGACACCGGCCCGGACCAGCGCCAGGCCCACCTCGCGCGCGCGGGGGGTCAGCGCCCCGGCGAGCTCGAGCGCCACCGACACCTGGCTCCCCTCGGCCAGCAGCCGCACTGCCCGCAGCCGCTTCCCGAGCGGCAGGAGCAGGGGCGTCAGCCATCCGGGGAGCTCAACCAGCGGGTCCACCAGCGCGGGGCAGCGTGTGACCGGAACGGGGTCGTGGCTCCGCCGGTGGAGGTAGCCGAGCGCGGTGCCGGTCCAGGTCAGGTCCGCCCGCCGCCTCGTCCCGAGGTCCCCCGCGGCCAGGGTGGGAAGCCAGCGCACGGCGGAGAGATCGAGACCGCCGAGTCGCTCCAGCGCGGCACGGACCGCCACCTCGCGCTCGCGTCGCTGTATCGCCGGCGCGAGATGGAGCCAGTCACAGCCGCCGCAGCGACCCGCAAGGGGGCAGCCCGGGACGATGCGCTCGGGGGCCGCACGGACCACCTCGAGGAGGGTCCCCCGCTGCAGCTTTCCGTCCAGGGCAGGGACCACCCGCACGGTCTCGCCCGGCAGCGCACCGGGGACGAACAGCGCCCGGCCATTCCACGCCGCCACCCCCTCACCGTCGGCGGAGAGGCGGTCCACCCGGACCTCGACCGGCGGCTCGACGCGGTCTCCGGCCGTCGGCGGTGCGGCCCGGGGCCGGGCACGCGGTGGTGGAGCGGGCTTCCGGCGAGCCACTCAGTTGGGTTTGCTGCCCTGGACCGGACCGGGGACGCGGCCCGTGTCGGGCAGCTCGCGGCGGAGCTGCTCCACGAAGCGGGCGATGCGGTCCTTGAGCTCGTCGGTGACATCGACGAACTCGACCCCCATCCCCGGGACCTGGTTGGTGGGGTTGTCGAACTCCTGGACCCGGGTCACGCGGCCCCGCACCTCGAACGGCACCGGCGCGCCGGGGAGCTGGAGGATGATCCGGACGGTCGTCCCGACGGGCAGGGGGTTGCGGGAGTTGATGAACATCCCACCCCGGGAGAGGTTGGTGGCCCAGTCGGTGATGAAGCCGTCGACGGTCCGGTACGCCACCGGCAGCTCGTGCTCGAGCCGGTCCGCCCTGCGTCCGCTCTTGGGCTTGTCGCTGGACATCCTGGACGTGCCTTCCGTCCAGGCAATCGTACCAGACCCGCGACCGGTCCCTCCACCGGCCGCGGCCCGTGAATCACACGCGCATCTCGCGCAGCTCGGGGGAGATGCGGAGGCGCGGCTCGGTGAGCTTCTGGACCTGCTCCGGGGTGATCCCGGGCGCCACCTCGCGGAGGAGGAGGCCCTCCGGGGTGACGTCGATGTAGGCGAGGTCCGACACGATGTGGTGGACGCACTTCCGTCCGGTGATCGGGAGGGAGCAGCGCTCGAGGATCTTGGGCTTCCCCTCCTTGGTGGCGTGCTCCATGGCCACGAAGACCCGTTTGGCGCCGATGGCAAGGTCCATGGCGCCGCCCATCCCCTTCACCATCTTCCCGGGGATCATCCAGTTGGCGAGGTCGCCCTGGGCCGAGACCTCCATCGCGCCGAGCACGGCGAAGTCGATGTGCCCGCCGCGGATCATCCCGAAAGAGGTCGCCGAGTCGAAGTACGCCGCCCCCTTGATGGCGGTGACGGTCTCCTTGCCGGCGTTGATCAGGTCCGGATCCTCCTCCCCTTCCAGCGGCCAGGGGCCGATGCCGAGGAGGCCGTTCTCCGAGTGGAGGAGGATGTCGATCCCGGGGGGAATGTAGTTGGCGACGAGCGTGGGGAGGCCGATGCCGAGGTTGACGTACCAGCCGTCCTTCAGCTCCTGGGCGATGCGGTGAGCGACCTGTTCGCGGGTGAGGGCCATGTTCCTGGGGTCTCCGGTCAGGCGCGCTTGCGCACGGTGCGCTTCTCGATCCACTTCTCGTAGCGAGGCCCCTTCAGCACCGTCCGCACGAAGATGCTGGGGAGGTGGATCTGGTCGGGGTCGATCTCGCCCACCTCGACGAGGTTCTCGCACTCCACGATGGTGGTCTTGGCCGCCATGGCCATGAGGGGCGAGAAGTTGCGGGCGGTCTCACGGAAGACGCAGTTGCCCCACCGGTCCGCCTTCCAGGCGCGGATGATTGCGAAGTCGGCGTGGAGTGGCTTCTCGAAGACGTACTCCTTGCCCTCGATGGTCCGGGTCTCCTTGCCCTCGGCGATCTTGGTGCCGACGCCGGTGGGGGTGAAGAAGCCGCCGATGCCGCACCCGGCGGCGCGGATCCGCTCGGCGAGGGTGCCCTGGGGATTCAGCTCGACCTCGATCTCCCCGGCGAGCAGCTGCCGCTCGAACTCCTTGTTCTCGCCCACGTAGGAGGCGACCATCTTCCGGACCTGGCGGGCCTTGAGGAGGACACCGAGCCCGTAGTCGTTCGTCCCGCAGTTGTTGGAGATGAGCGTGAGGTTCTTCACGCCCTTCTTCGCGAGCGCGGCGATGAGGTTCTCGGGATTCCCGCATAGACCGAATCCGCCGGACATCACCGTCGCGCCGTCGGAAACCCCGGCGACCGCGGCGTCGGCACTGGTCACCACCTTGTTCATGTCGTCTCCCGGATCAGCGCTCCACCATCAGCGCGATCCCCTCACCGCCACCGATGCAGAGCGAGGCAACGCCGCGCTTCTTCCCGGTGTCCTTCATCGCCTGGAGCAGGGTGATGAGCACCCGGGCGCCCGAGGCGCCGATGGGGTGACCGAGTGAGGTCGCGCCGCCGCGGACGTTCACCTTGTTCGGGTCGAGCTTGAGGATCTGGTTGTTGGCGATGGCCACGACGGCGAAGGCCTCGTTGATCTCCCACAGGTCGACGTCGGAGGTGGACAGCTTGGTCCGGGCGAGGAGCTTGTTGATCGCGTCGGCCGGGGCGATGGTGAACTCCACCGGCTTCCTGGCGGCGGTGGCATAGCCGGTGATGCGGGCGAGGACCGTCTTGCCCTCCGCCTTCGCGCGCTCGGCGGACATGAGGACCAGGGCGGCGCCGCCGTCGTTGATGGACGAGGCGTTGGCGGCGGTGACGGTGCCGTCCTTCTTGAAGACGGGCTTGAGGCTCGAGATCTTGTCCGGCCTCGCGTTCTTCGGGCCCTCGTCCTCGGCGACCGTCACGGGGTCACCCTTCTTCTGGGGAACCGGAACCGGGACGATCTCCGCCTTGAACAGGCCTTCCTTCTGGGAGCGGATGGCGCGGTTGGTGGACTCGAGGGCGAACTCGTCCTGGGCGGCGCGGCTGATCTTGAAGTCCGCGGCGCACGCCTCGGCGCACATGCCCATGTGCTGCTGGTTGTACACGTCCCAGAGGCCGTCGAGGATCATGTGGTCCTTCATCTCGACGTTCCCCATCCGGGCGCCGCCCCGCATGTTGAGCGACAGGTAGGGGGCGTTGCTCATCGACTCCATGCCGCCAGCGACGATGACGTCGGCGTCGCCGAGGGCGATGGCCTGGGCGGCGGAGATGACCGTCTTCAGACCCGAGCCGCACATCTTGTTGAGGGTGTTGGCAGGGACCGTGTCGGGGATGCCGGCAGCGATGGCGGCCTGTCGGGCGGGGGCCTGGCCCTGGCCGGCCTGCAGGACGTTGCCCATCCAGACCTCCTCGACCTTGCCGGGGTCGACGCCGGCGCGCTCGAGGGCGGCCTTGATGGCGATGGCGCCGAGCTGCGGCGCGGTGAGCGAGGACAGAGTCCCCAGGAAGCTCCCGATGGGAGTACGAGCAGCACCGACGACGACGACGTCACGAGCCATGGCGTTTTCACTCCTGCTTGGGGCAACGCATTGAATTGTCACGCAGGGCAGCCCCGGTCAACCGGATCTCGGTCACGCAGAGATTGCGCCTCAGGGACGTGTGGAGAACTGTTTGCCGTCGAAGTCGAGGATGGCCGACCGCCCCCCGTCCAGCACGAGGAGGCGAAGGCGATCTGCTTCCTCCCTGAACTCGACCTGTTCGGCGACCAGGGCTCCCGGCCGTTCGGTCCCGCTGTACAGCCCGGACCAGAACTGGGAGCCGTCGGTGACGAGGACCATCCAGCCGGCACGAGGTGGTTCTCCGAGGCCGAGGAGCACGATCTCCAGCGTGTTGTCGTTCCGGAAGACGTGGCGGATGACCTTGAAGCCGGCCTGGTTCGAGCTCCAGACGCCGACGACGCAGCGCCCCGAGTCGCCGACGCGGAGGAGCCAGAGCCTGCGCGCCTCGGGGACGGCAGGGGCGACCCAGTCGAGGTGGACGCCGGAGACCGTGGAGGTCCAGACGAGGCGCACCGCTCCGACGCCAAGATCGGCGGGTGCCTGGAGCGCGCTGCCACGCCCCGGCTCGACGGGATCACCGACGGTCCCGGCAGGAGCGGGAGGCTTGAGGTCGGAGCAGTCCAGGGGTCGGCGGCTGTCGGTGGAGTCGTTCGAGGGGAACCACGCCCTGGAGCGGAGTGTGCCAGGGGTGGCGCAGCCGAGCACCGCTGCCGAGAGCACCGCCGCGCCAGTGAGTCGCCCCATCGGGCGACACGCTATCGCGGCGCGGTGATTCGAACGTGGTCGATGGCCCACGGTGGACGCGGATAGCCGGTCCCCCGGCTCCGCCCACTCCCGACCGGCCTGCGCGATTCCGTGCGCTCCGGAGATCCGCGGACCGCGAGCCGCCGGCACGAGAGTCGATCAGCCGTCGCGGTATCCGAGGTCTGCGCTTCGACCAGGGCCGCCAGGATGAGAGGACTCAGCTGAGGCGAGGGGGATCGGGGGGCGCGATGCTGTAGCAATAACTATCACTCAGAGAGAAATCGCACGACGGGCACTCAACGGATTGGCCAGGTCCAACTATCACTCTCAGTTGCAGTTCTTGCCCTGCGATGTTCGCCGGCGCGCGAGCTTCTCAAGGGCACGGAAGCG
>CAZDSB010000634.1:0-2523 GCA_964507515.1 uncultured Myxococcaceae bacterium | reverse complement strand
CCCCTCTACGGCTGGCTCTTCCCGGAGACGGCGACCCGGGTGAACATCGGCATCTGCGTCGACGCGCAGGACGAGTACGGGCGCAAGGTGCCGCGAGATCTCCGCGCGCTGTTCCGCGCATTCCTCGACCGCCACTTCGCGAGCGAGCTGCGAACAGCGCGGCAGATCGGCTCGTGGAAGGGCCATCCCATCGTCCACACCACCTGGATCGCAAACGTCTCGCGACCGGGCGCATTGCTCATCGGCGAGGCGGCGAGGCTCACGCACAACGGGACGGGCGAGGGCATCAGCCAGGCGATGCAGTCGGGTATCTTCGCGGCGGACGCGCTGGCGACGGTCGTGCGTGGGCAGGCCGACGAGCCCGCGGCCTGGCGCGCCTACCTGCGTGCGCTCCGCAGGCGCTTCACGCCGGAGTTCGCCGCGGGGCACCTGCTGCGGGAGCTGGTGGCCGATGGAATGCTCGACCGGCTCGCGCGTACCTACAACAGCGAGTCCTTCCAGCGCGCGATCCACTGGATCGTCGGAGCGGCGCTGACGGGGTCCACCTCCCAGGAGGCACCAGCCGGCTATGCCCAACCACGGGACGCGTCGCACCTGCCCTGAACACTGGACCTGGCCGCGCCTGGTGGCGCTCGTGGTAGTGCTGGTCGGCCTCGAGGTCCGCGCCGCCGGCACGACCTGGGCCATCGAGCATGCGCGGGTGATTCCCTCGCCGACCGGCGCGGTCCTCGACGACGCGACCATCGTCGTGCGTGACGGCAAGGTGAAGGCGCTGGGTCCGTCGCCGTCCGTGCACGTGCCCGACGGAGCGCGCCGGGTGGACGGAACGGGCGGGACGGTGCTCGCAGGCTACTGGAATGTCCACGTCCACTTCACCGATCCGCGCTTCAAGAGCGCGGCGCAGCAGACGGACGCGAGCCTCGGCGAGGCGTGCCGCGCGATGCTCAGCTCGCGCGGGTTCACCTCGGTGGTGGATCTCGGGTCCTTGCCCTCGAACACGGAAACCGTGCGGCGCCGGGCGGCGATGGTGGGCTGCCCGCGCATCTCCATGGTCGCGGCGTCGCTCTTCCCCGTCCATGCAGTGCCGATCTACGTGCGCCAGGAGCTGGGCGATGAAGAGGCGGCGAAGCTTCCGCAGCCCGCGACGGCGGACGAGGCGGCGCGGATCGTCGACGGGAGCGTCCGCCTTCGGCCCGGCGCGACCGCGCTGAAGCTCTTCACCGGGACCTGGCTCGGAGGAAGCAAGACCGGGCTCATGGACCTCGCGGTGGTGAAGGGGGCCGCCGCGGCGGCGCATCGACACAGCCTCGTGGTCTTCGCGCATCCGCAGACGGCCGGAGGTCTCGAGGCTGCGCTGTCGGGAGGAGTGGACGTGCTCGCGCACACCGATCCCGATGCCGGCCCCTGGAGCCCGGAGCTGGTCCATCGTCTGCTCGCGCGGCACATGGCGCTCGTGCCCACGTTGAGCCTCAACCGCGTCATCACCGACCAGGCGCAGATGTCCGCCGCCGTCCGGGACCGCTTCATCGGCGCGGGAAAGGAGCAGCTCCGCGCGTACTCCGCCGCGGGCGGCGAGGTGCTCTTCGGGACCGACGTGGGGTTCATCTCCGAGAAGGACGCCGACGAGGAGGTGAGATGGATGGCCGAGGGCGGGCTGGACTGGCGCGCGATCCTCGTCTCGCTCACGACCGCGCCCGCGCGGCGGATGAAGGACACGGCCCGCGGCACGATCGCGGTGGGTGCTCCGGCCGATCTGGTGCTCGTGGAAGGCGACCCGCGCACCGACGTGCAAGCGCTCACCCGGGTGCGGGGCACCTGGGTCGCAGGGAAATCAGTCTTTTCTCGGTAAGCGTTTCTCCCACCCTCCAACCTCCCGCAAAATCAGGGAGAAAACTTGGGGTGTCGCTACAGACCGGTAGTCTCCTGGAAGGCGATGTACGGGAGGAGCAGTCGGTGGACGACCTCGACAGGGCACGGCTTCAGGACTTCTACGACGAGCTGGAGCGGTTCCGCGCGGTGTTCGCCAAGGCGCAGGCGCTGGTGGCGCCGATGGTCGGTGAGGACGCGGGTCGGCTGGAGGCGATGGGCAAGGCGATCCGGAAGCTGTACGGGCCCGCGGTCGAGCCGCTGATGGCGCACGTGGACGAGGTCCTGGGCCACGCGAAGCGGATGATCGAGCCACTTCCGGAGAACCCGATGCACCGCGCCTTCGAGCGCCGGACCGGAGTCGATCGCCGGAAGGTGGACCGCCCCCCGCTGCTCGGCCCGTCGTTCCGAGCGCCGCCAGGGATCTCGATGCCGGTGGCGGAGCCGGTTCCCCTGCCCGCGCCCAACCACCGGATGAGCGACGCCGAGCTGCCGACGCTGCGGACCCGGGCGCTGCGGTCGAGCGAGGTTCTGGTGATGCCGGCGAGCACGCAGACCGCGAACGATCACGGCGAGGACGACAGCCCGGCCCGCGCGGCGATCCGTGGATTCGCGGCGACCAACCCCGAGCCTCGCGCCCCACGGCCGCCGACGGTG
>CAZDSB010000633.1:0-6182 GCA_964507515.1 uncultured Myxococcaceae bacterium | reverse complement strand
GCCGGCGAGATCATGGACGCGGCGAACAACCGCGGCAACGCGGTGAAGAAGCGCGAGGACACGCACAAGATGGCCGAGGCCAACAAGGCCTTCGCGCACTACCGCTGGTAACGAGCCCCGCTCGTTGCGATGTTCCGACGGCCGGGCTTCCCGGCCGTTGTCGTTTGTAGAGACGAGATCATGGCCCGCGACTTCCCGCTCGAGCGCTACCGCAACATCGGCATCATGGCGCACATCGACGCCGGGAAGACGACGACCACCGAGCGGATCCTTTTCTACACCGGCACCATCCACAAGATGGGGGACGTCGACGACGCGAACACCACCACCGACTGGATGGTGCAGGAGCGCGAGCGCGGCATCACCATCACCTCTGCGGCGATCACCGCCTTCTGGGCCCGTCGGGATCAGCGGTACCGGATCAACATCATCGACACCCCGGGGCACGTGGACTTCACCATCGAGGTGGAGCGTTCGCTCCGGGTCCTCGACGGCGCGATCGCGGTGTTCGACGCGGCCAACGGGGTCGAACCACAGAGCGAGACGGTGTGGCGGCAGGCGGACCGCTACGGAGTGCCCCGCATCTGCTTCATCAACAAGATGGACCGCCTCGGGGCCGACTTCGACATGTCGGTCCGGAGCATCCAGGAGAAGCTCAAGGCCCACGCGGTGCCCATCCAGATCCCCTGGGGGGTCGAGGAGCAGCACCAGGGTGTCATCGACCTCGTCCGGATGAAGGGCATCACCTTCGACGAGACGGAGCAGGGCAGCCGCTTCGAGGTGGTGGACATCCCGGCGGAGCTCGCGGACCGGGCGAAGGCCGCGCGGGCGCATCTGGTGGAGGCGTGCGCCGACCAGGATGACCGGGTGATGGCCCTCTACCTCGACGGGAAGGAGCCGTCGGAGGAGGAGCTGAGGGCGGCGCTGAGGAAGGGATGCATCGCCCGGAAGCTGTTCCCGGTGCTGTGTGGCTCGGCCTTCAAGCACAAGGGGGTGCAGCCGCTTCTGGACGCGGTGGTGGACTTCCTTCCCTCGCCGCTGGACATCCCTCCGGTGCACGGGAAGGACCCCAAGACCGGGTCGGACGTCACGCGGGAGACGAGCGACACCGCGCCGTTCTCCGCGCTGGCGTTCAAGATCATGACCGACCCGTTCGTGGGGACGCTGACGTTCATCCGCGTCTACTCCGGACGGCTGGCCACCGGGATGGCGGGCTGGAACCCGGCGAAGGGGAAGCGCGAGCGCATCGGCCGGCTGGTACAGATGCGCGCCGACAAGCGTGACGAGATCGACGAGGTGCTCGCGGGAGACATCGCCGCCGCGGTGGGGCTCAAGCTCACCACCACCGGCGACACGCTCTGTGACGAGCACCACCCCATCGTGCTCGAGCGGATGGAGTTCCCCGAGCCCGTCATCGACATCGCCATCGAGCCGAGGACCAAGGCCGACCAGGACAAGCTCGGGACGTCCCTGCAGAAGCTGGCCGCGGAGGACCCGTCGTTCCGGGTCCGGACCGATCCCGAGAGCGGGCAGACGCTGATCGCCGGGATGGGCGAGCTACATCTGGAGATCATCGTCGACAGGCTCCTGCGCGAGTTCAAGGTCGAGGCGAACGTCGGAAAGCCGCAGGTCGCGTACCGGGAGACCATCACCCAGCCGACGGAGGCGCGCGGGCGGTACATCCGTCAGTCCGGCGGGCGCGGCCAGTACGGCGACATCGTTCTCAGGCTCTCGCCGAACGCGTCGGGGAAGGGGTTCAGCAGCAAGAGCTCGATCGTCGGCGGAAAGGTGCCGAAGGAGTTCGTCGAGGCGGCGTTTCAGGGAGCGGAGGAGGCGATGAGCAGCGGGCCGCTCGCGGGCTTCCCGATGGTGGACGTGGCCGTGGAGGCGATCGACGGGAGCTTCCACGACGTGGACTCGAACGAGGTCGCGTTCCGCATCGCGGGGTCTATGGCGATCCGTGAGGGGGCGCCGGAGGCCGGGCCGGTGCTGCTCGAGCCGCTCATGTCCATCGAGGTGGTGACGCCCGAGGAGTTCATGGGCGACGTCATCGGCGACCTGAACGCGCGGCGGGGCAAGGTCGTCGGGATGGAGCCGAAGAGCGGGGCGCAGCACATCCAGGGCCAGGTGCCGCTGGCGACGATGTTCGGCTACGCGACCGATCTCAGGTCCCGGACCCAGGGCAGGGCGACGTACACGATGCAGTTCAGCCACTACGCGGCCGTGCCAAAGCAGGTGGCGGACGAGATCATCGCCCGCATCCGCGGACACTGAGCCTGGGCTGGCGATGTAAGGTCCGAGCATGCGGTTGTCGGCCGGGGTCCGGCTGGGCCCATACGAGGTCGTCGCTCTCCTAGGATCTGGCGGAATGGCCGAGGTCTACCGGGCGCGTGACACGCGGCTCGGCCGTGCAGTGGCCATCAAGGTCGTCTCGGAGGCGCTCGGTGCGGACGACGCCTTCGTCGAGCGCTTCGAGCGAGAAGCCCGCATCGTGAGCTCGGTGAGCCATCCGAACGTCGTCGCGCTCTACGACGTCGGCGTTCACGAGGGAAATCCATACTTCGTGACCGAGCTGCTCGAGGGCGAGACGCTCCGCACGCGCCTCCTGGAAGGAGCCATCGCGCTGGACACGGCTCTGGCCTGGGCGACGCAGATGGCACAGGGGCTGGCCGCGGCGCACGACCGGGGCATCGTCCATCGCGACCTGAAGCCGGAGAACGTGCTGGTGACTCCCGGCGGACACGTGAAGCTCCTCGACTTCGGGATCGCCAAGGTGATCGCGGCGGCGCACGAGCCCCTGGCGACGCCGGACACGGCCCCACATGATCTCCTCCAGGAAACGATGGCTGCCGGCAGCGGCAAGACCACGACTGGACTCGTCATCGGGACACCGGGGTACATGTCCCCCGAGCAGCTGCGTGGCGACCCGATCGACGCTCGCTCGGACATCTTCAGCCTGGGCGTGGTGCTCTACGAGCTCCTCTCCGGCCGCCGGGCCTTCGCCGGAGCCTCGGCCGTCGAGAGCAGTTACGCCATTCTCCATCGCCAGGCCGAACCTCTGCCGGCGACGGTTCCGGCGAAGGTCGGCCAGGTCGTACGTCGATGCCTGGAGAAGGATCCCGGCGGACGATTCCAGTCGGCACGGGACCTGGCATTCCAGCTCCAGGTGCTCGACGGCACGCCGCCCACCGAGGCCCCGGCCTCGTCTCGGCCGGTCGGAGGGCGCCCTTGGTGGTGGCTCGCTGCAGCGGCGGCCATTGGTCTCGTCGCGATCGTGGGAATCATCTGGCAGGGGACGCGTCATCGCGCCGGCGCAAAGTCGGGGCTGCCGCCGGGAGCTCCCTCCATTGCCGTGCTGCCATTCGTGAATCTCAGCTCGGACAAGGAGCAGGAATACTTCTCGGACGGGATCACCGAGGAACTCCTCGATGCCCTGGCCCGCGTGAAGGGACTCAAGGTCGCGGGACGAACGTCGTCCTTTCATTTCAAGGGGAAGAGCGAGGACGTCCGCACCATCGGCGAGGCGCTCGGGGTGGCCCACCTCCTCGAGGGCTCGGTCCGGAAGCAGGGTAATAGGGTCCGCATCACGGCCCAACTCGTGCAGACGGCGGACGGCTTCCATCGGTGGTCGCACACGTTCGAGGGCGACCTGACCGACGTGTTCGATCTCCAAGAACGGATCGCCCGTGCAATCACCGAGGAGCTGAAAGTCATCCTGCAGGGAGATCAGCGAAGCCGGCTGGTCCCGGTCGCGACGAACAGTTCTGAGGCGTACGCGCTGTATCTTCAGGCGACGGCGATCTTCAATCGGCGGGATCGCGATCGGCTTGCGGACGGAATCGCCCAGCTGGACCAGGCGCTGCGCCTGGATCCGGCGTACGCACGTGCGTGGTCACGCCTGGCGACGCTCTGGGCGCTGACGGCCAGTTACCAGGCGGGCAGACGCGATACGGCGTACGCCGCAGCGGAGCAGGCCGCGCGACGCGCCATGGAGCTGGATCCCTCTCTCGCGGAGCCTCAGGCCGTCCTTGGGCTCACCTCGAGCAACCAGCGTCACTTCCTGGAGTCGTCGGCTGCTTTTCGGCGGGCGCTGGACATCGACCCCGATGACGTCACGGCCAATTTCTGGTTTGCCGCCGAACGGCTCAGTCAGGGCTACGTGCGACAGGCGAACCAGCTCCTGGACAAGGTCCTGGTCGTAGATCCCATGTATCCGAACGCGTTGAACTGGCGCGCTCTGACTGCCTTCGCCAGCGGTGATCTGGACGGGGCCGAGCGTCTGAACCTGCGAGCCGTCGACGCGGGTCTCGCCTATGTCGGCATCGCGCGCTCTTACGTCTCCGAGGCCCGGGGCAAGCGTCAGGAGGCGCTCGCGCAGCTGGTCCAAGGTCTGGCGCCGGCCAGTCGGGAGCTACGAGCAGGAGCGGGCGAGGCGATCGCACGCGGTGCACTCGGCGACCTGCAGGCGCGCGATCAGGCACTTGCCATCGTCAAGGAGTATCTCGCGACTCGCCCGAAGGTCGTGAACGAGTTGGCGCCCTATGCACTGCTCCGGCTCGGCAGGCCGGAAGAGGCGCTCGAGGTGCTCGCCCGGGGACCCACGTCGAACGATGCGTTGCCTCTCCCCACGCTCTGGTTGTCGTACGGGCGCGAGGCCCGGACCCACCCGACGTTCACCGAAGCGGCTCAGCGGATGGGGCTGGTGGACGTCTGGGAGAAGGAAGGCCCGCCCGACCTTTGCAAGCGTCTCGAGCCGCGAAAGTACGTGTGCCAATGAATGGACCCTCGTCGGTCCTCGCCCAACCGCCTGGCGGTGCGGAAATCGATCGAGCGCTGGCGAGGACCTCGGCGCTCTCGAGGGGGGAATGGCGAGCCGCGCGCGCGGTGGCACGCTGGATGAGGACGACTCCAGTCACCACCAGGGCAGCGGCTGCGAGCGAACGGGTGCCCAGCTGGTCATCACCGACGGCCCGGCCGAGGAGCAGGGCCATGACCGGATTGACGAAGGCATAGGTGCCGACGGCGGCCGGGCTCGCGACCCGCATGAGCCAGGTGTACGACGCCATGCCGAGCGCGGTCCCGCAGACGACGAGGAAGACCAGGGACCCGGTCGCCCGCGGGGTCAGCCGGACCGCTGCCCAGTGTCGGCCCTCCGGCGAGAGCGCGCCGACCAGCGTCACCACCACGGCGCCTGCCAGCAGGTGCATGGCCGTGGCCTGCACCGCCGACGCCGGTCGTTCACCGTCGCGCGCCACGAGCGACCCCACTGCCCAGGCCAGCGCACAGAGTACCAGGGCGATCCGGTCGCCCGAGCTGCCTCCCGCGAGCACCGCGCCGCCGGTCAGCAGCGCCACCCCGGCCGCGCCGAAGAGCAGCCCGACGACGACCAGGGGCGGCGGCGCCGTCTTCTTGCGGATCGAGTCGACCAGCACCATCCACAGCGGGATGGTCGTCATCAGGAGCGCCGTCTCGCCCGAGCTCACGCGCTGCTCGACGGTCGCCATCACCGAGTGACATCCGAGGAAGAGCAGCGTCCCGGCGACGCCCGCCGTCACCCAGGCCCGCCGCGAGGGCCGGACCCACTCCCCGCGCAGCCACGACCAAATCAGGAGGACCGCGCCGCCGGCTCCGCACCGCAGGGCGATGGTCAGCATCGGCGGCACGTCGGCAACGGCCCAGCGGATGGCGAGGAAGGTCCCGCCCCAGAACAGGTAGATCGCGGCGAACGCGGCGACGAGGGCGGAACGGGTCGGGCGGGGCATGGGGTCCTCAGCGAAGCGGCAGCGCGGTGGGATGAACGAGCTCGAGGTGGCGGACGATCTCTCCGCGACGGACGAGGAAGCCGTCGTCCTCGGGGTAGAAGCGGGCGCGCTCGATGGGGTCCCCGGCGAACGCACGGATGGCCGACTCGGACTCCCAGAGGCTGACAAGCAGGAAGTCCGCCCGTGCCTCGTCGACGCGGCGGAACGCGAGCACCCCGCGATTGCCCGCCGCTCGCTGGTAGTCCTCGAGCCCCGTCCGGCGCAGGTACGCGAGGTAGCGGTCGGCATCCGATGCGCGGGTACTGCCTTCCCAGAGGCGGGCGATCAGCGGGCTCATCCGGTGCTCCATTGACACCAGTCAACGTGTCTGTAGTGGTGTCAACGTATCGACCTCGCTGACACCAGTCAAGGGCATTTAGA
>CAZDSB010000632.1:0-14432 GCA_964507515.1 uncultured Myxococcaceae bacterium | reverse complement strand
CGAGGAGTCGCTCCGCTACGCCCGCGGGCTGATCGAGCGCTTCGAGAAGAGCCCGGTGGACGCGATCGTCATCAACGCCGCCGGGTGCGGCTCGCACCTCAAGGACTACGCGAGGCTGTTCCGGGACGACCCCGCGTGGGCCGAGCGCGCGCGCGCCTTCTCGGCAAAGGTGAAGGACGTGCACGAGTTCCTGGTGGCACTGGGGCCGCCGCGCGCGAAGCGCCACCCGATCACCGCGCGCATCACCTACCACGACGCCTGTCACCTCGCGCACGGCCAGCGCATCCGGAGCCAGCCGCGTGCGCTGCTCCGGAGCATCCCCGGGCTCTCGGTGGTGGACGTTCCGGATGGCGAGCAGTGCTGCGGCAGTGCGGGGACGTACAACCTCTTCCAGCCCGAGAGCGCCGACGAGGTGGGCGAGCGCAAGGTGGCGGCCGTGCTGCGGACGCGGCCGGAGCTGCTCGCCTCGGCGAACCCGGGGTGCACGCTGCACATCCAGCGGCTGCTCAAGGCGCGGGGCGTGGCGCTGCGCGCGGCGCACCCGGTGGAGATCCTCGACGCGTCCATCCGCGGCGTCGGCCTGCCCGCCGGCGAGCCGGACCACGGAAAGGTCCCCGACGCGCGGCCACCGCCGAACAGCGCGACGTCCCGGGCCGGCTGAGCGCGCTCGAGGGCACCCGTACCCGCTGCGTGAACCGACCGGACGGCTGCACGGCGCTTCCAGGCCATGACCTCACGCGCTCGGCTCGCCCGATGCCACGCTGGCTTCCGCTCGTCGTGCTCACACTCGCCGCCCCCGGAGCACGCAGCGCCCGACGCGGGCGCCTCGGCGCAGTGCATGCCGGCTCCTGCGGGAACGGTCGAACCCGAGCTGACTAGGCTGGACGCGGCGCTGGGCCGGACCCCCGGCGACCCGATGCTCCTCTTCGAGCAGGCCATCGCCCACGCGATGCTCCGTGATCGCGAGCGGGCACTCCGGGGCCTCGCCGCCGTCGCGGCCACCTGGGGCGGCCTCGATCCCGGGAGCTTCCGGGGCTCTGCCTTCCTTCGCGGCGACCCCGCCTTTGACGCGCTGGTGCGCGACATCCACGCGCGCAAACCCCGGTGCTCTCGAGTCAGCCGGCGTACGTCCTCGCCGAGCCGGGCCTCTTCCCCGAGGGCATGGCCTTCGACGGCCGGACCGGACGCGTCTACGCGGGAGGCGCGGCCACCCAGCGCGTCGTCTGGACGGATCGCTCCGGCGTCCTCCAGGAGCTGGTCCGCTCGCGCGCTGGCGGCCTCGGCTTCCCGGCCGGCATGAAGGTGGACGCCAGGCGAAAGCAGCTGTGCGTCGCGAGCGCCGCGAGCTTCGGCCCCGGGAAGGACGCGCCAGGGGCGGTGACCGGCATCCTGTGCTTCGCGCTCGCCGACGGCCGACACGTGACGACGCTCAGGCTCCCTGCGGACCGCACGGGATTCCTCAATGACCTGGCCATCGACCCTTCGACCGGCACGATCGACGCCACCAACACCTCGACCGGAGCCGTGATGCAGGCGACGGCCAGGGACACCGAGCTCCGCGAGCTGCTACCGGACGAGGCGATCCCAGGCGCCAACGGCATCACGCTCGACTCCAGAACGGGGTTCATCCGGGCCGCGTGGTCCGCTTCCCGCTCGACCGGGAGCTCCGGCGGATCGACTGGTCCCGGTCGAGGTCAGGCGAGTCCCGCTCGGGGCGCGTCGCCCCGAGCGGTGAGCGTCCTCAACAGTTGATGGTGTCCACCGCGGTCAGACAGCTCTCGAGCTGGGTGCCCCAGGCGTTCGCGGTCTGGGTCGTACAGGTGGGCATGTTGTTGAGACAGTTCACGAAGTCGCGAATCTTCTGCTTGTCGGCATCCGAGCACTGCGCGTTGTTGTAGGCCTGGACGCAGCTGTCCTTGTTGAACCCGAAGTCCGGCAAGGTGCCGCAGGCGCTGTACTTGGTCCTGAGGCCGTTGAGGGAATTGCCGAAGTCGTCGCACACGGATGACGCGGAGGTTCCGCCTCCGCATCCCACAGCGAAGAGCAGACAGGCAGCTCCGAAGGCAATACGTTGCATTGCGTCCTCCCCTTCAGCCCGATGGCTGATGCATCCAGGAGACGCCGGGAGCGCCCGGGAGAACAACAACAAAAATTCGAACCGCCGGGCGGCCCGTGAGCCCGCGCGCGACGCAGGGCGCGAGCCGCGATGCGGCAAGTTCAGGAGGGACAGACAACTCGGTTGCCAATCGAATGCCCCTGCCGAGCAGGCGTCCGAACGTCGCCTGCCGGGACGAACCCGGCAGCTCGAAAGGACAGACCCCATGAAGCGCTTCCCCGTGCTGCTCGGCCTTGCCCTCGCGACCTCGTCCCTGGTCCCGCTCACCGCCAGGGCCGAGTCGCCCAAGCAGGAGAAGGCTGCCCACCCGAACATCGCCCACGCCATCGACGCGCTCGACGCGGCGATCCGCGACCTGCAGAAGGCTCCGCACGACTTCGGCGGTCACAAGGCGGACGCGATCCGGGCCAGCGAGGAGGCGAAGCGACAGCTCCGCGCCGCGCTGGACTATCGCGCCTCGGTGGACACCGCGCACGGAAAGTAGCTGGACCGCCGGCGAGGCGGAGCGTGCCCGCCTCGCCCGGCTCAGCGCCTCACTCGCAGTTGCCGGACAGCCCGCTCAGCTTGTCGGTGCAGGCGACCACGGCGTCCACGAACGCCGACGACGTCCCCGAGGTGCACGCGGGCAGCGCGCTCAGGCAGCTGCCGTAGTCCCCCCAGAGCTGCTTGTCCTGCGCGGTGCAGCCGCTGCCGTTGAACGCGGACTCGCAGGCAGCCCTGTCGAAGCTACCGACCGGGATGTTGACTCCGCAGCCGGACGCCTTGCTGGCGTAGTCCGAGTATCCCTGGACGACCTTGTCGCACGCCGAAGCGCCAGAGCTTCCGCCTCCGCAACCCGCTGCCAGAAGCAACGCAGCAACCACAGCCAGGCCATTCCTGTGCAAGTGCTCTCCCCTCTCAGCCGGATGGCTGATGTTGGCGAGGAGACAGGAAGAGGGGCCCCAAGACCAATAAGAAAGACTCTTGGTCTGGGTGGTCGCGCCCTGATTTCTCTCTCAGTGAAATTATCCGGCCGGCGTGCTAGCCGCGAAGGCCGGGAATCTCCCCGGACACCTCGCCGAGCGACGTTCCGGTGTACCCGGCCGCGCGCATCGCCGTGAGCTGCACCTGGGCAGGGTGAAGCCCGGTGGCGGGAAGGTGAATCCCCGGCTTCAGGCCGCCCACCTTCCCCGCGACGAGGCAGGCCATGTTCTCGGTGCTGTGCGAGCTCCAGGTCTTGCCGCTCCCCGGATCGAAGCCGTGGCCGCCCTCGAGCAGGAACACCATCGCGGTGTTGTCCATCATGGTCCCCCCGGGCTCGGGCGTGGAGGCGAACTTCGAGACCAGCGAGGCGAAGTGCTTCACGTGCCACGCCTGCCCCTTGGCCATCTGGGTAGTGGTGTCACGGCCGGCGCCGAAGTGACCGACCTCGTGGAGGTCGCAGCCCTGGCCGGTGAGCGAGAACATGTTCATGTGCGACTGGAAGAGCGTGAGCTGCAGCGAGGCCACGCGGGTGAGGTCGCAGATCATGGCCATGTGGATGAGGCCCACGAAGGTCTTCGCCCGGTCCTCCTCGTCCGAGTAGCCCAGGTTCTGGTCGTAGGTGGTGTTGCCGCTGCCATCGACGCCCTGGTTGCCGCCCAGCGCCGGGTCCGGGCCGGGGTCCGCCGGCTTCACGCAGGTGCTCGTCTGCGGAGGCGGCGTCGCCGCGACCCGCAGCTCGAGATCCCGGATCTCGTCGAAGTGGCGCTGCAGGCGCTGCTGGTCCGCCCGCCCGAGCTGAGGCAGGAGCCGGGTGGTCCGCTGGTGGACGAGGTCGAGCACGCTGCGGCGGGTGCGGAGCTGGAAGTCCATCGCCGCGGCTGTGGCCGGATCGACGCCGGTGGGCACGAAGTTCCCGAAGAGCTGGGTGAACGCCTGCCGCGGGCTCACCTCGGCCGGAACGGGCACGACCCGACCGGTGCTGTCGTTCTTGTAGGAGATGAGGTCGCGGCCGTACGGCGCGGACACCGACAGGTACCAGGCCGCCTGGACCCGATAGACCAGCGACTTGAAGGTGGTGCTCCCGAGCGCCGCCGCCATCACCTGGTCCGAGGTGGGCCCGTTCACCGTGGCGCTGGACGAGGTGGAGCGCGTTCCGCTCAGCAGCGGGCTGGCGGAGCTCACATGGAAGTCGTCGGTCCGCCCACCGGCCGGCGGCGAGCCCCCGTTCTCGCTGGCGGTGGGGATGCGCATCCCCGACACCACGGTCACCAGCGACTGGACACCCGCGGTGCCGAGCGGGGCGAGGGCCGTCTTGAGGTCGTAGCCCGCGCCCGTCCGGTCGGGGATGAAGTCGCTGAGCAGCGTGTCGTCGTCCCCGCCGAGCGACTGACCATCGAACACCACCAGGTAGCGCTTCGGCGCAGCGGCCGCCTGCGCCCGGGCGGATCTCCCATCGAGCATGGCTTCCAGCAAGGGCAGGCCGACTGCCACGCCGCCGGCGCCACGGAGCAGCGTGCGTCTGGAGAGCCGGAGCGCCTTCTTCACGGGCACGGGTGCTATTCCTCCCGCCGGTAGGCGAAGCGGTCGTCGGACACGACGTCGAGCAGCAGCGAATCGAACTTGCGCTGCCCGTCGTGGAAGGACCGCGTGAGCAGGGCGATGAGATCCGCGTCGTCCGGGGTCTCGTTGCGGCCCATCGCGAAGCGGAAGAGCTGCGTGGTGATGCAACCCTCGAAGGACGGAGACTGGACGAGGAGGTCCGCGAGCCCTCCGGGGCCGTTGAAGTTCCCCACGCCGTCGAGCACGCCGTTGCCGCTGATCGGACAGGTGGGCTCGTCGATGTCGTGGGTCCGGAACGCGCCGGCGGTGTCGTAGGCCTCGAGGCCGAAGCCCACCGGGTCGAGCCGCCGGTGGCAGGTGTTGCAGTTCCCGTTCGCCGAGTGCGCCTGGTAGCGGTCCACCTTGCAGTTGCTCGTCGGCGAGGTGGGCTTCTGGTCCACGTCCACCGTGGGCGGCGGAGGCGCGATGGTCTCGCACAGCAGCCGGCTGCGGACGAAGATTCCGCGCTGGGTCGGGCTGGTGTCGCCGAACTTTGCGCCCGCCGACAGCACCGCGCCCTGCGAGAGGATGCCCTTGCGGCCCGTACCGGCGTACGGCACCCAGGCGTATCCGCTGGCCGGCGGGGTCACCGGCAGGCCGTAGTTCGCGACCAGCATCGCGTTCACGTAGGTCTGGTTCGCGGTGAAGAGCTGGAAGTAGTCGGCGTGGTCCTCGAACACGACCTTGCGGATGAGCGCGCCGGTCTCGGTGCGGAAGGCCTGGGTGAGATCCACCGG
The DNA here is from genome assembly GCA_964507515.1 of uncultured Myxococcaceae bacterium. Lineage (GTDB taxonomy): Bacteria > Myxococcota > Myxococcia > Myxococcales > Myxococcaceae > RPRB01. The sequence goes on along the minus strand of CAZDSB010000632.1, from coordinate 9,017 downwards.
GTGCGGAAGCTGGTGGAACCCGAGCCAGAGCGCGTGGAAGCGGTCCACCCGCTCCTGCGCACGCGCATCACCCAGGAGACGGACCGCGGCGGCGCGGATCTGGTCCTTCGAGTCCAGCTGGCCGGCGGCTGCGGCGTCGAGCAACCAGTCCGGTGGCGTGCTCCCCCAGAGGAAGTAGCTCAGCCGCGTGGCGACCTCGAAGCCCGACAGGCGGAACGTTCCGGCCGCACCTGCCGCGGGCGTGCCCCGCTCGACCCGATAGAGGAACTCGGGGTCCTGGAGCATCGCCTGCACCACGAGGCCCACGGCGACGTTGAAGTCGCCCTTCTCCACCGCGAAGGACTGGAGCGTGGCGTACTCGGCGACCTCCGCGTCGGTCAGCGGCCGGCGGAGCGCGCGGCGGCCGAAGCTCGAGATGAACTGCTCGAGGCAGGCCGCGTCGGAGGGGCCGGTGGGCGTGCAGGGGAGGAGGGACCGGAGGCGCGTCGGATCCGCCTGCAGCCGCTGGCCGATGTCGATCGCCAGCTGCTCGGCGGCGTCCACCAGGGACTGCGACGCGAGCTGGGTGAGGTAGTTGTTGTCGAACGGGTCGTGCGCGTCCTCGGGGAGGAGCGCGAATCCCTCGCCGGCCGTGTCGCCCACCAGGTCACGGACCGTGTTGTCGTACTCGTCGCGGGAGAGACGGTGCGCGCCGGTGGGACCCATCCTGAGCGCGGCGGCCGAGGGCGTCCCGCCGCCGGGTCCACCCCGGCCGATGATCTTTCCCTCGCACCCGAGGACCAGGGTGAGAGGGAGGACCACCCAGCGTCCCCACGCGCGCAGACCCATGCATCCGGGATGCATTTCAATTCCCGGACCACCGGTTCTCCGTCGGGTCTCGCCCGGAGCGAACGACGGCAGCGCGCGTCGTTCTGGGGACTCTTCCCCGCAGCCGCGGGGTGCCGACCCCCGCGATGCCCGTCAGGCCGAGCGCCCAGGAGTCGCCCCTCAGCCCCCCGCACCAGGGGGGATGCCTGTGGAAGGGCGCGTTGGCGCGCCAGCGTCCGGGCTCAGGGATCGACCACCAGCGTCCCGGTCATGTCCTCGTGCCCGTCGCCGCAGAAGACGTCGCAGGCGAAGGGGAACCGGCCGGCCTTCTCGGCGGTGACCTCCACCCGCGCCGTTCCACCCGGCGGAACGTCCGCCCGGATGCCGAGCTCGGGCAGCTTGAACCCGTGCTTCCGGTCGAGCGAGGTGAGCTCGAGCACCACGTGCTCGCCCTTCCGGATGTGAACCTCGGCAGGCGAGTACTCGAACTTCTTCGCGGTCATCTTGATGACCCTCGGCGGCGACGTCTCCGCTGCGAGGCCACGCCCGGTCAGCTCCAGCAGGAGCCCGAGCGCCACGCCGATCACCACGCCTCTCACACCCGGCCGCCCTTCACGTCGTACTCCTCGAGAGAGACCGCCTTCCCCTTGTCCTTGATGTCGATCTCCCGGTACCCGAGCCCGCGGGCCGGATGCTGCGGATCCCATGCGACCGGAGCCTTCTTCGGCACGCTCATCGGGGCCGGCAGCGGGAACATGAGCGACTTCGCCGAGTGGTGATTGATGTGCCCCGTGGTGCGGTGGTTCTCCTGGTGGATGTGCCCGTAGAACACCGTCAGGTGCTGGTAGGGCTCGAGGACCGAGAGGACCTTGGCTCCATCGGCCGTGGCCCAGTCCCACGCCGGCGCGAGGTCGAACAGCGGCCGGTGGGTCAGGACCACGATGGGCGCGTCCTTGTCCAGCTTGCCCAGCTCCGACTTCAGCCAGTCGATCTGGGTGTCCCCCACCGCGCCCTGGGGATCGGAGACGTTGTCGACGGCGATGAAGTGCACGCCCTTGTGGACGAAGCTCTGGTGCAGCGCCCCGAAGTTCTCCTGATAGGCCTGGCCCTTGTCGAGCGAGGCGTCGTGCTCGCCGGGGAGGAAGTAGACCTTCGGCACCTTGAGCTCGGCGACGATGGCCTTGAACTCCGTCATCCGCTTGCGGCGGAGGGCATCGTCGTCGGTGGTGTGGGTGAGGTCACCGGTGAAGACGATGAAGTCCGGCTTCAGCTTCGAGGCGTTCACCGCCTGCACCGTGTCCTTCAGCGTCTTGTCGGCCTCGGGATTGGGCGGACCCTTGAAGCCCCAGTGCGTGTCCGACAGCTGGAGAAACATGAAATCCTCAGCCGGCTTTCCCTTGGTTGCGGCGAGCGAGAAACCGGGAAGCCCGGATCCGAGGACGACTCCGCCGAGTCCGAGGAGCTTCATCAGCTCCCGTCGATCGAATTGCATGTTGCTGCTCCTGTGCGTTGACACCCGTGTGCGGCGGAGACTCGGGAAGGCACCGGGGCTATTCCATCCGGCCCGATGGAATGAAGTTTCCGGTCGCGGAGTCCTGGATGGGCGTGGACGACGATTCCCGAGAATTCGAGAGGTTTGCGCGGCCGCATGCGGCGGCGGCGCTCCGGCTCGCCCGGACGCTGGTGCGGAACGAGGCGGACGCCCAGGACGTGCTCCAGGACTCGTTCCTGCGGGCCTTCCGGCACTTCCGTGGCTTCTCGGGGGAGAGCCCCCGGGCGTGGCTCCTGTCGATCGTCCGGAACGTCAGCTTCACCCTCTGGCGGAAGCGCGAGCGGGACGACCCGGGAGACGCCGAGCCTGCGCTGGAGAGCGAGCCGGACCCGGGGCTCTCCCCCGAGGCGAAGCTGCTCGAGGCGTGTGACGCGGAGCACGTCCACGCCGCGCTGGACCGGCTACCCGGCCTCCATCGGGAGGTGCTGGTCCTGCGTGAGATGGAGGAGTGCAGCTACCGGGAAATTTCCGAGATCCTCGGCGTGCCGATCGGGACCGTGATGTCGCGTCTGTCGCGAGCCCGGGCGCAGCTGGTGCGGGAGCTGGTTGGCGACCCGCGGAGCAAGAACTGATGGGAACCTTCGACGAACATCCACGTGGCGCGCTTCACGCCTACCTCGATGACGAGCTCTCGCTGGAGGGCTCGCTGGAGGTCGAGGCACACCTCGCCGAGTGCGGCGCCTGCCGTCGCGAGCTGGAGACTTACCGGGCGCTGCGGCGTCTGCTGGTGTCGGCAAAGGCCTCCGCGCCGGAGGCCGAGTCCGCCCTGATGAAGGTCACCCGGAGCGTCCGGACCCGGCGGCGCCGGGTCTACGCAATCGGGGGATTCGGCGCGATGGCGGCGGCAGCGCTGGCGGCCCTGGTGCTGTTCCCGAAGCTGGGCGACGGGGTGGTCCGCGAGGTGGCGGCGGTGCACGCACGCGCGCTCGACAGCGGGAAGTCGGTGGAGATCGCCTCGAGTGACCCGGCGACCCTCGGTCGGTGGCTCTCGGCGAGGCTGCCGGGCGCGGTTCCTCCCACGGCGGGAGGCGACGGCTTCGCGCTGCGCGGGGCGCGGGTGGACTCGCTCGAGGGACGTCCGGTGGCAACGGCCGTGTACCAGGTGCGCAGCCATCTGGTGGACGTGTTCGCCTGGCCCTCGACGGAGAAGGACATGGAGCCCGTGCCCTCGGTCGCCGGCAGGTGGACGGTCTGCCGCTGGTCGCACGCCGGGGTGGCGTACTGGATGGTGTCCGACGCGGGCACGGATGACCTCAAGGCGCTCGCCGCGCTGATCAAGGAACGGCGGACATGACCGGGCGGCGCCGTGCGGTGCGCCTGCTGCTCCTCGGAGTGGCGGGCGTGGTGGGGATCTGCCTCGCGCTGGCCCTCGGGGCGCCGAACCTGTCGGCGACCACCCGGCCCTCGAAGCTCGAGAAGACGGTGGCGCACGCGGTCCTCGACGCGTCGGTGCGGGCGCGGGCCCCTCGGGGCCGCACGGCTCCCTCGGATCCGGACAGCGTTGGCCGCGGCCGCGAGGCCTACCGCGCGAACTGCCTGGTCTGCCACGGTGTGCCGGGCGGAGAGCAATCCGCCGTCGCAGCGGGACTGAATCCGCCGGTGCCCGACCTGGCCGAGCCGCAGACGCAGGGCCGGACCGACGGCGAGCTGTTCTTCCTCGTATCCGGGGGCGTGCGCCTCACCGGAATGCCTGGATTCGAGAAGTCCCTGCCCGAGAAGACGCGCTGGGAGCTGGTCGCCTTCCTGCGCGCGCTGCCGAAGCTGGGCGAGGGCGAGCTCCAGGCTCTTTCCGGGCGCTGACGCGCCTCAGGCCGCCCGCGCGTCCTCGATGGCCCGGGTGATGATCGCCTCGGTGAACGCCGTGTCCGCCGGCTTCGCCTCGCTCACCACGGCCGCCGCTCCCCGGATGCGCCGGCTGTAGAGGCTGAGCGACGGATCGAGCAGGAAGCGGAAGAACAGCGCCGTCCACGACCGGTGGTACACGAGCCCGTCGTAGAACTCCGGAGCCATCGCCTTCAGCCGCGGCAGCCGGGACCACGGCACCATCATCAGATCGTGGTGCTCGTTGTGGTACCCGACATTGAACGCCACGCGGTTGAGCGGCCCGTAGTACGAGAAGGTCTCCTGGCCGTCCTTCCCGCTGGTCAGGTAGTGCTCCTGGATCCACCGCGCGCCGACCGGGTGGAGACCGATGGCGAAGATGCTCGAGAGCGTGAGGTAGAGCACCGCCTTCCAGCCGGCGATCGCCCAGAGCCCGCCCAGGAACGCGACCTGGACCGCCACGTTCGCGAGGTACCAGCGGTCCAGCATCCGCACCCGCTTCAGCCGCGGGACCCGCAGGCTCTGCCACGCGAAGAATGTGAGCAGCCAGAACGCCTTCCCGAGCGTGCTGTTGCCCACCAGGCGGGCCTCGAGCGGCGAGGCCAGGTCCGCATCGAGCTCCGGATCGCCCTGGAAGCGGTGGTGCAGCAGGTGGAACTTCCGGAAGGAGATGGCCGCCGGGAAGACGATGGGCAAGTTCGCCAGGATCTGCAGCCAGGCGTTCCAGCGCGTCTTCCGGAAGACCAGGTTGTGGGTGCAGTCGTGGATCAGCGTCCACAGCGCGTGGTCGGCGATCGCACCCACCGCGTAGGCGGCGAGGACCAGGACCCACCACGGCTGCGCACGAAGGGTCCAGGCGATGGCGATCTGCAGCCCCACGATCACCACCACCCAGAAGGCGGTGCTCCGGTCACGGCCGAAGAGCGACCGCACCTCCGGATGCGCGGCGAGGAGCGCCCGGGTCCGCTCGAGATGCGGCTCCGGATAGTCCACGACGTCCCAGGCGAGCGCCGGCCCCGACATGCGTCGGCTCATAACACGTTGGGCCCGGGACGGCTGGCGCCCCGCCGAGCGTGCGCCTCCGGGGCTACTCGACCGAGGGCGGCCTGGCGACCAGCTGCCTGCCGCAGCTCGGGGCGACGGTCGCCGCGGCGCAGAACGTCGCCTCGAGGGTCCCGCTGAGACCACCCGTGGCCCCGTCGAAGGTGAGGTTGGTGTACGTCGCCTTGAGGGTCTTTCCGGTCGTGTTGCCCATCTGGGTGACGGTGACGGTTCCGGCGTTCGGGGACCAGGCTTGCCCACCACCGTTGCAGTCCGTCGGAAGGGCGAATGCTCCGTCCCAGATCAATCCGGTCGGCAACGAGCCGCCGCCCTGGAGGTTGGCCCAGTCGTAGGTGCCGGCGACGACGGGCCCGGCGGGCGACGTGTTCGTGTTGACGATCGCGATCCCGAGCACCGTCACGGTGCCCCCCGGGAAGGTCGTGCCCGCGAGGAGGGTGCAGAGGTTCTCCTGGTCGGACACGATGATCGCATCGAGCGAGGAGCTCGGGTCCCCGAACACCGCGTCCTTCACGGTCAGCGAGTGGCCGTTCACGGTTCCGGTGAAGCTCCCCGACCCGTGGGGTGTCCCGGAATCGGGCCCGCCGTTGCCGCCATTGCTCCCCCCGCACGCGCACGCGAGCAGGCACAGCCCGATCCACCGCTTCATGTGTCCCCTCCCTCGACTGTCGAGGACTGGCCTCAGTCCTCTCGCTTCGGGGCCCGCGTCATGAGCTCGGCCAGCGCACGCCGCGGGCTCTTCCCCTCGTACATGATGGCATGGACCTGGTCGCAGATGGGCAACTCCACGCCGACCTTGCGCGAGAGGTCCCGCGCGCTCCGGGCGGTCTTCACCCCTTCGGCCACCTGCGTCATCCCGGCGAGGATGTCCTCGAGCGACCGCCCCTGACCGAGCTCGATGCCCACGCGCCGGTTCCGGGAGAGGTCGCCGGTGCAGGTCAGGACGAGGTCTCCGAGACCCGCGAGCCCCATCAGCGTCAGCGGATTCGCGCCCATGGCCACCGCGATGCGGCTGATCTCCGCGAGCCCCCGGGTGATGACCGCGCTCCGGGCGTTGAGGCCGAACCCCAGCCCGTCGGAGATGCCGGCAGCGATGGCGATGACGTTCTTCAGCGCTCCACCCATCTCCACCCCGATGACGTCGACCGAGGTGTACGTGCGGAAGGTCTCGGTCTGCAGCGCCGCCTGGACGCGCTGGGCGACCTTCTCGTGGTGCGCGGCGATGGTCACCACCGTCGGCATCCCGGCGGCCATCTCCTTGGCGAACGAGGGCCCGGAGAGCAGCGCGATGGAGGGGTGAAATCTCTCGGGCAGACAGTCCTCGAGCAGCTGGGTCATCGTCAGCAGGGTCCCGTTCTCGATCCCCTTGGCGACCGTCAGCAGTGGCACGTGCTCCTTCAGGAAGGGCAGCGCCTTGCCGACCACGTCGCGCGTCGCGTGCGAGGGCGTGGCGAACACCACCAGCTCGCTGCCGGACAGCGCCTCCTCGAGCGAGAGCGTCGCCAGGACCCTCGGCGACACCGCGATTCCGGGCAGGTAGGCCCGGTTCTCGCGCCCCTCGTTGATGGAGTCGACGACCGTCTTCTCGCGGGCCCAGGCCAGCACGTCGTCGCTGCGGCTGGCGAAGATGTTGGCCAGCGCGGTTCCGAACGCTCCGAGCCCGATGACCGAGGCACGCATGGCAGGCCCCTCCCGAGGAAGAGGCCGACCACTCTACTGCGGCGCCGGCATCATGTTCTCGATCAGGTACACCTCGTCGTTGTAGTCGTAGTTCGAGAAGAAGTACTCGGGGTGGCCCACCGCTGCCGATCGGTGCATGTCGATGGCCACGATCCAAGAGTTGGGGATCACGTTCCCGCCCGCGTCCTTCAGCGGCCAGAACCGCACGCGATGTCCACAGGGCTGGCCAGGCATGGGCGTGCAGTAGGGAGAGAGGTCCAGCGGCCCGATGAGTGACTCGTCGCTGAACTCGGCCTCGAGGTGGAAGCCGAACTGCTTGTCCTTCGGATCGAATGATCCCGAGGCCGTGCCGGTCTCGTTGTAGTTCCGGGGAAGGAAGCGCTGGATGTCCTGCTTGGACCCGTTGAGGATGAAGCTATCGTCCGAGTTGGAGGTCCTCCCCTTCGGAAACCAGTACGCCCAGCTCCCGTAGGACTGGGCCTTCGGATCGCCGCAGTCCTGACCGCTGTGGAACGCGTTCAGCAGTCGCGCCGTGACCGGGCTCGAGGGATCCGCCTTCACCCAGTAAGCGCTCAGGACCTCGTCGCCGATGGCGATGCGCTGCTCCCCCACGTCGATCAGCTGCTGCTTCGTCCCGACGACGGTCGTGTAGCCGTAGAGGCCGTTGACGATCTCGTCGAGGTCGGGCTCGGTCGATGTTCCAGGGAAGAAGGTGTTCTGCGGCACGTCCTGCCGGAAGCCGGCCAGCGCGACGGTCCGGGTCGCGGCGTTCGGGTCGTCGGAGTGGATCGTCAAGGTTCCGTTGTGGATCCGGCCGTCGGTCGCGGTGAACTGCACGGTGAGCTCCAGCGAGGCGCCGGGAGAGAGCGCCGCCGGCAACGCCGTGCCCGAGGTCACGGTGTACGCATCCGTCGCGTCGACCGAGCTGACCGTGACCGTCCCTCCGGAGAGATTCTGGACCTTCAGGGTCCCGGTGTCCTTCACCGTCAGCGGGCCCCAGCAGGGCGCGATGGTGGTGATGACGCTGAACACCATCCGGTCGCTGGAAGGCGGTCCGTCCTCGTTGATGATCTGGAGCGCCCCGCCCCCGCTGGTCCCCGCCGGCACCGCGTTCCGGACGACGTAGACGACGTCGTTGTAGTCAGGCCCGTCGACGATGGGCGCCTCCTCGGTGGTCACGATGTACGCGTTCGGATCGAGGGATCCGTCGGGGTTCTTGTACGGGTACACGCGCATGTGGTGCTTGGTGCCGTTGCTGAAGGTGTCCCAGGTGTTGAGCGCGTCCTCCTGGTAGATGTAGTAGGTGCTGCCGACCGAGCTGTACCAGTACGGCCACGTGTTCCAGAACCCGAACGCGTTCGACCCGGGATCGAAGCTGGTCGTGCCGCCGCTCTCGATGGGGGGATCCAGCGCGAACGCGTTGGCCTGCGCGATGCGGAACAGCTCGCTCCGGGACGACGCATTGCCCGAGACGTACCAGCCATTGATGCTCACCGGCTCGGTGGACGGCCCGAAGGACCCGAGCAGCTGCAGCGTGACCGGCCCATCACCGGCCTTCATGAACGACTGGATCCCGAGCTCGTCCCCGGCGATGGGAACCGGCGGAAAGTCCCTCTTGCTCGGATCGGGGTTCCCGGCGTTCACCGGGATGTTGTGCACGTCGAAGATCCACTGGAGCGACGGCTCCGTGCCGGCCGGAATCGCGAGCCCGCCCAGCGGAACGCTCGTGGTCCCGCCCGCGGTGACCGCGGCGAGCGAGGCCTTGGACACGCCGGCCGCGCCGTTGAACGTCACGCTCAGCGTGGCGGAGGCTCCCGCGGCGAGGTCCATCGGGACGGTCGCGCCCGTGACGGAGAACGCCGGAGCCCCGTCGCCGGTCACGGTCAGGCTCTGCAGGCTCACCGTGCTGCTGCTCGTGTTCTGCAGCGTGAGCTGGGCGGCCTTCGCGGCGCCGGGCGTGGTGCCGATGACGATCCGGTCCGGAGTCGCCGTCAGCGGCGCCGAGGTCTGTCCCCCGTCCGTGCCACCGTCGGTGTTGCACGCGGCTCCGTTGCAGCCCCCGTCCGGGTGCGTCCCACCGTCCGGCGGCGGGCCACCA
>CAZDSB010000631.1:0-6200 GCA_964507515.1 uncultured Myxococcaceae bacterium | reverse complement strand
ACTCCACCCTGGTACACGCGGAAGTACGTGAGCTGGCCGTACTTGTCCTGTTGGAGCTTGAACGCGAGACCGACGAACGGCTTCGCGGGGTCCGACTCGAGGACGATCTTCTCCTCATTCTTGGTCTGGTCGTGCGCCTCGTTGACGACCTCGGTCGGGTTGGGCAGGTAGTGCACGACGCCGTCGAGCAGGAGCTGCACGCCCTTGTTCCGGAAGGCCGATCCGCACATGACCGGCGTCATCTTCAGCGCCAGGGTGGCGCGGCGGATCGCCGCCTTCAGCTCCTCGTTGGAGATGGGCTTGTCGGCCAGGAAGAGCTCCGCCAGGTGGTCGTCCACGTTGGCGACGCCCTCGATGATGTCGTGGCGAGCCTGCTTGGCCTGCTCCACCAGCTCGGCGGGGATCTCCTCCTCGCGGACGTTCTCGCCGTTCTCACCGTCGAAGTAATAGGCCTTGCCCACGATCGGGTCGACAATGCCCTGGAAGCGGTCCTCGGCCCCGATGGGGATCTGGAGCATCACCGGGTGGTGGCTGAGCTTGTCCTTGAGCTGCCCGGCCACGCGGGCGTAGTTCGCCCCGGCGCGGTCCATCTTGTTGACGAAGGCGATGCGCGGAACCTTGTAGCGGCGCATCTGCCGGTCGACGGTGATCGACTGAGACTGCACGCCGGACACGCTGCACAGGACGAGGATGGCGCCGTCGAGCACCCGCAGCGCGCGCTCCACCTCGATGGTGAAGTCCACGTGGCCCGGGGTGTCGATGATGTTGATGTTGATGTCCTTCCACAGCGCGTAGGTCGCCGCGGACTGGATCGTGATGCCCTTCTCACGCTCCAGGTCCATCGAGTCCATCTTGGCGCCCACGCCGTCCTTGCCACGAACCTCGTGAATCTCGTGGATCCGGCCGGTGTAGAAGAGGATGCGCTCCGTCAGCGTGGTCTTCCCACTGTCGATGTGGGCCGAGATGCCGATGTTGCGAACGCGTTCGATGGGGATGTTGGACGCCATGATGAGTGTCTGCTTCCTCGAGACTGCCTGGACGGGGATGCCCGCCTGTGACGCGACGGGCGGCGGCCCTGTACTGCCGAACGGGGCGGATTGCCAGTGCCGCTCCAACCTAACGCGGAGCCGTCATCACGCAAACTGATGCCCCGGCGTCCGTACTGACAGAAGAATTCACGACGCGGACAGTCGTCCTGAAATGATCAGGAACTCTGGTATGTTGAGCTACCTTGCCACGCTGTCCAGCCAGCGGGTGACCGTCCGGACGGCGTCCTGGAAGGAGGGCGCGACGAACAGGACCTCCTGGTACACCGTGGGGTCGTACGGGCGGGCCGTCATCGCGTCGATCTCGAGCGGCACGAGCCGGGCGTGCGTCTGGAACCGCTCCAGCTCACCGAACGAGGACAGCAGCCCGGCCCCGTAGGCCTTGAGCTGCTCGCCCTCCTTCGCCACTCCGAACTCGAGCGTGTACCAGTAGACCCGCTCGATCTGCTTCAACACCTCTTCACTCACCCGCTCGGCGGCGCGACCGAAGGCGCGGTTGAGCTCCGCGAAGCCCGGGTCGGCGAGGGTGGCCGCGTGGCCGACCAGCTCGTGCACGATGTCCGGCTCGGGCGTGTAGAGCGGCACGGTGTGGTGCCGGATGTACTGCGTGGACAGGAACTGGTCGAAGCGCAGGTTGCCCAGGAAGGCGCGCGAGGCGACCAGCCCGGCCACCGGCACCATCTGGTAGCCGGTGGGGCCGCCGGCGAGCCTCTGGTTCACCTCGCGGAGCTGCGGGATGTGCTGCCGCGAGAAGGTGACTCGCTGCGAGCAGACCTTGTACTCGGCGGAGGCGTGCCGGTGATGCAGCGGAGCGAGGTGCTCCCAGACGGTGCGCCACACGCCCTGCTCGGTGTCGGTGTACTGCACGTCCGGCACCGGATCTCCGGGGTGCCAGCGGAGCGCCTGCTGCGCGATGTGGTTTCGCCGGGCGCGGTACTCCGGATCGCGAAAGCCGGGATGGTTCTGATCGAGCTGGACGATGTCCTCCGCGCCGGCCTTCGGTGCGGTGGAATCGGCGGTTCCAGCGAAGGGGACACCGGGATTCATCGTCCGGTCAATCTATCCCCTCCGACCCCCGGATGCTCCGCCGTTGCGCTGGCGCCGTGCGTCGCCCCCGTCAGTAGCCGACGCCGCCGCTCTGCTGTCCGGTCAGGAGCTGGTTGGCCTGCATGAGGTAGTACTGCGCCTGCTGTGCGTTCTTCTGGCCGAGCGCCGCCTCCGCGGCCTCGACGAGGCGCGCCGCCTGCGCCGCGCGGCTGGCCTCCGCCGGAGAGTTCGCTGCCGACGCCGCCGCTGCGGTCTGCTGCAGCGACACGCGCGTCGACTGGAGCGAGGCCGCATCCCAGTTGCCGTTCGCCTGCAGCGACTGGACGGTTCCGTCGATGGACGTGCGGGCTCCGTCGATCGTCGCCGCCCGCTGCGTCCGCGCCTGGGCCTCGGCCTGTCGCGCCTGCGCTTCGGCTTGCCGTGCCTGCTCCGAAGCTTGCTGCTGCGCGGCGATCTGCTGGAGCGCTGCGGTCTGCGCACGGGACTGCTCGAGCAGCGCGTCCATCGCCGGATCGGTCTGACCGTCCGCTCGGTCGGCGCGGGCCTTCTTCTTCTTCGAGCTGCCGGCGTCCGGCGCCGCCGGCTCCTGGACCGCCACGTGCGTCGCCGGCTCCGGTCCGCCCTCGGCGGAGGTGGCGCGTGCTCCGCCGTCACGTCCCGGGTGGCCCGCATCGGCCCCGGCGCGGTGCGCGTCGGCGCGCGTGGACCCCCCATCCGCGGTACGCGACGGCATTCCTCCGTCCGCGTGGACCGCGGGACGGCCCGGAGAAGGCGACGCGACGCCCCCGTCCGCCGCGGAGAGGAGGGTGGAGAGCAGGAGCAGACCGTTCATCGCGGGGAACACTAGCGCGGCCGCGTCCGGGCTCGGAAGACGCCCGGTGAAACGTTCGAGATCCTCTCAGCGGCGGAGCGTCTGCAGGCACGCCCGTGCCGCTCGCTCGCCGGTCTCCAGGGCGCCGTGCACGGTCCCGGCCTGCCCCTCGGTGTGGGTGTGTTCCCCGGCGAAGAACAGCGTGTCGGCGACGGGCTGTGCGAGCACCCGCGCCGCACCCAGTCCACCGACCTGCGTCACTGCGTAACCGCCGCGCGCGTACGGATCCGACTGCCACTCGTGCAGCACCTCGTCCTCGAGCCGTTCCTCCAGCGCGGACCGCGCCACGCCGAACAGCCGCTGCAGGCTGTCCAGCGCGCGGCCTCGCCGCGCATCGGGCGGGAGCGCCGACAGCTCCTGGGCGAGCGGGCCGCCCGCCCATCCGGTCAGCACGGCCGAGTCCACCGGCGCCGTCGTCCACCAGGTGGGGACGGCGCCGCCGGGCAGGTGCGCGAAGCCCATCCCGCGGAGCCGCGCGTGGTGCGCGGTGGGCGTGCCCGATCGCCAGAACGCGTCCCGGAAGCGAAGGACCAGCTTGAACAGCGAGCCCTGCACCATCCCGCTCGCTGCGCGCTCCACGTCGTGCAGGCGGGGGGCGAAGCGGATCGCGCCCGTGGAGCCAGCCGGCGCCCGGAGCACGCCGAGCGGCACGGTGACGATGGCGGCCCGCGCCTGCAGCTGCGGGAGTTGCAGGCCGGTGGCCTTGCGCGACTCGACCAGGACTCGACCCGCCGACCAGCGGATCTCGGTGACCGGCGTCGAGAGCCGGAGCAGGCCGGGAGCGTGCTTCTCCGCCGAGGCGAGGACGTGCGAGAGGATGCGGGCGTAGCCGCCCTCGATCCGCGCAGCCTCGTCGCCGTGCAGGGCACGCGAGGCGCGCTCGAGCGCGCCGATCCATTCGGCGCTCGTCCGGGTCAGGTCCGCCGCGTAGTAGCCCTCGACGTAGCTCCGTGCGAGCGCGCGCTCCTCGCCCCGGAGCGCGCCGCCCCGCTCCATCGCCTCCAGCGCCTGCTCCACGGGAACGTCCCCGTGCAGCTCCGCCACCCGGGCCAGGGCTCCCTCAAGCACGGGCCCGGCGTCCGTCAGTCGCCCGTCCCGCAGGGTGAGGTGCCGCTGTCCGGTGGGCCTCACACGAAGTCCGGCCTTGCGCGCGCGGCCGAGCAGGCTCTTCGCTTTTCCCTGGACGAACTCGGCGCCGAGCTCGATCGGCACCGGCCAGCCGGGGAGGTGGTGGGTATGGACGCGGCCACCGATGCGAGGCCGCGCCTCGAGCACCCGGACCGAGACCTTCTTCCGGGCGAGCAGCTCGGCAGCGGCGAGCCCCGCCGCGCCGGCGCCGATCACCACCACGTCCACGCGCTCGTCGGGCACGGCCGAAGCTTCCTCCAGGTCCGGGGGTGTCTCGTGCTAGCAGGCAGCGTGGTGGAGAGGCCCGCGCTCGTCCAGTCGACTGTCCTTTCCCGGGCGGCCGCGGGGGTGCTGGTACGTCTTCTCCAGGCCCTTCCGTCGGGAACCGTCGATGCGCTCGCGCGCGGGCTCGCCGCTCTTGCCTTCGCGCTCGGTATTCGCCGGCGCGTCACGCTGGACAACCTGGCCCGTGCGTTTCCGGAGCGCTCCGCCGCCGAGCGACGTGCGATCGCCCGCGCCGCCTACGCGAACATGGCGCGGGTGGTGGTGGATTCGCTCCGCACGCTCGGAACGACCCCCGCCCAGCTCCTCGCCGAGGTGGAGGTCGAGGACTTCGGCCCGGTGGAGCGTGCGCTTGCCGCCGGCAGGGGGCTGCTCGTCGCCACGGCGCACCTCGGAAGCTGGGAGATGTTCGGCGCGGCGATGGCCCAGCGGGTGCCGCTCCACGCAGTGGTGCGGCCGCTGCGCGGGGGAGTCAACGCCCGGCTGGTCGAGGCGCGCGAGCGGGCCGGCCTGCGGCTCATCCCCGCCCGCGGCGCGCTGGCAGCGATGGTGGCCGCGGTCCGCAAGAACGAGGTCGTGGCCATGCTGGTGGACCAGGCCATCGGCGGCAAGCACGCGCTCTTCGTGCCCTTCTTCGGTCGGCCAGCGGCGATGACGCCGGCGCTCTCGATGGCCGCGCTCCGGACCGGGGCGCCCACCCTGGTGGTGGTGGCGCTCCGAGAGAAGGGCCGGCTCCGCTTCCGGGTCGAGGGGCCCTTCGAGCTCCCGCGCACCGGAGACCGCGCGCGTGACCTCTGGACGCACGCCGCCCGTGTGACGGCTGCACTGGAGCGCATCATCCGCGAGGCCCCGGAGCAGTGGCTCTGGCTTCACCGTCGCTGGAAGCTCGCGCCGCCGCCCGGCGAGGCGCTCCGTCTGGAGCTGCTCGCGATGGACGCAGAGGACCAGGCGGTCCGTGCGCAGCTGGTCCGGGAGGGCCGACTCTTCGGCGGCTACGAGCCGCGAATGGAGGCCGTGCAACGCGCTCTCGCCGGCAGGCTCGCCCGGCTCGTCGACCAGTCCGGCTGGCCCGGGCGGTCCCGTGCGGGGGAGGACGGCGCGGCCGCCGCATGGCGAATCGCCCATCACGCCATCGCCACCCCGGCGCTTCAGCGTCGCTTCCTTGCGCTCGTCCAGCAGGCCGCGGCAGCCGGGGAGGCCACGCCGCTGGAGGCCGCGATGCTGGAGGACCGCGTGCGGCACCTCGAGGGACGCCCCTCTCTCCACGGCACGCTCCTCGACTGGGACGAGTGCGGCCGGCTGTCCCCGGGGCCGGTCGAGGCGCCCGAGGGCCTCGATGCACGCCGGGCGGCGGTGGGCCTCCCTCCCATGGCCGAGGCGCTCGAGTCCGCCAACCGGGGTCCGCGCGAACCGGGGGACGTCCCGCCGGGAGACCCTTCCGCCCGCCGGCAGCAGTTCGAGGCCTGGGCCCGTCGCGTCGGCTGGCGCTGACGTTCTCCGCTGGACGTCGACGTTCGACCGGGGGGTCGGCAGGAGCGAGGGGGCGACCTACCTCTCGTACCCTGAGTGGACACCTCCGGAGAGGAAGCCGCGGCGGCCGAGGAGGTCGCCTGTCACGACTGCGCGCAGGTCCAGACCTTGCCGGCGCTCGGGCACCACACGATCGCCCGCTGCTGCCGGTGCGACGCCGTGCTCGACCGCCGCGAGCCGCCCGACTCGACGCCCCTGGCCCTCGCGGTGGCAGGCGTCCTCTCCGGGCTAATCGCCAACGCGTTTCCCATCATCGACGTCAACCTGGCAGGCCGGCACCGCGACAACCTCCTGGT
>CAZDSB010000630.1:0-2522 GCA_964507515.1 uncultured Myxococcaceae bacterium | reverse complement strand
GCGACGAACTCCTCGGGCGTCTCGGCGTGGAGGAGGTGAGTGCCATCCATGAACGGAAGCCCCTCGGACGCGAGCCGGGTGGCGACGATGGGGACCCGTGCCGCCGCGGCCTCGAGCACCTTGAGGCGAGTGCCGGAGCCTGCCCGGAGCGGCATGGCCGTGGCGAAGGAGCGGAGGAGCCAGGGGGTGACGTCATCCACCCTTCCGGTGACGTCGATGTCGTCCGCGGCGAGCTCGCGGACCCCTGGCGGCGGCTTCCGGCCGATGACCGCGAGCCGCAGTCCCGGGCACGCCTGTCGAACCCGCGGCCAGATCTCCCGGGCGAGGACCACCGCCGCGTCGACGTTAGGGCGCCAGTCGTACGAGCCCACGAACGAGACCGTGTCTCGCCGCTCGAGCGAAGCTGGGAGCTGGCGCAGCTCAACGCCGTTCGGAACCAGGTGCACCTCACGGGCTCCGGCGCGACGGAGAGCAGCGGCATCGAGCTCGGAGCACGAGAGCACCGCGTCCAGGGCCTGCACGGTCCGCGTCTCCAGCCGGGCGATGGCCGCGGCCTGAAGGCGGAGGACCATGCCGAGCGGCCAGCGAGAGACCTCCGCGAGCCGGTCGGCGACCTGGGCCTCGACGTTGTGGGCGTCCATCACCGTCCGTGCCCGCGGGGCGAGCGCGCGCGCCTCGGGGAGGAGCTGCGCGGCGTGGACATGATCGAAGTGGATCAGGTCGACCTGCTGCTCCAGGACGAGGTGGCGGAACATGGCGCGGAGGTTCCGTCCCGCGTAGCGCGTGTACCCGAACGGCCTGCCCGCGAGGACTCCACCCAGCTCGGCCAGCGCCCATCCGCCTCCGGCGCCGGCTTCCCGCGCGGTGATGACGCGGCCCCGCAGCTCGGCGCGCAACCCGCGTGCGTCTCCGCCGGGGAGGTCCGGCGCGAGCACCGTGACCTCGAACGCGCCGTCGAGTGCCCGCAGCAGCTGGAGTGCACGGAGAGAACCCCCTGAATCCGCAGGGAACGGGATCCTTGGAACAACGTGGAGAATTTTCACGAGGAAGGACTTGCGATTCCGGCCGCCCGCTGGGAAACGTGCGTTCCGCCGGACGCCGCGCCAAGGGGGACCTCGACGCGCCGGAGCGCATGCAGGGCCCGCCCCCCTGATCGGAGTGTCCGATGATTCACGAACTCGCGCACAACTGGGGCTGGGTGCTGCTCCGGGGCCTCCTCGCGGTGGTGTTCGGGGTAATCGCCTTCTTCGAGCCCCAGTCGGCCTTCGCCGCGCTGGTGCTGCTGTTCGGGGCCTATGCCTTCGTCGATGGCGTCTTCGCCCTCATCGCGCTCTTCAGGGGCGCGGGAAAGGATCGCTTCTGGGTGCTGGTCCTGGAGGCCGTCGTGGGCATCGGCATCGGCGTCCTGACAATCGCCCGCCCGGCGACGACGGCGCTGGTCCTGCTCTACTACGTCGGCATCTGGGCCATCCTGACCGGTGTCTTCGAGCTGATGGCGGCGATCCGGCTGCGCAAGGAGATCACCGGCGAGTTCTGGCTCGGTCTCGCCGGAGTGCTCTCCATCGCCTTCGGGGTGCTGCTCTTCGTCATCCCGGGCCCGGCGGCCCTGGCGCTCACCATCTGGATCGGCGCCTACGCCTTCATCTTCGGGATCATGCTGATCCTGCTCGCCTTCCGGCTTCGCCGGTTCGACGTGGGCCACACCCGGCCCCCGGCGACGAGCACCCCGGCGAGCGTCACCCGCTGACCGGCGGGGACACCGCCGGCTCCATGCCGCGGGTCAGGGCCTCGAGCGCCAGGGCGAAGTTCTGCCAGGGACGCCCGGTGGCCCGGTGCATCCCGATGGTGCAGGGGTGGTTGGAGATCAGGTGGGCGTCGAAGGAGCAGCGGGAGATCTCCTCCGCCTCTGCCCGTGTGGCCGAGGCGGTGAGCTCCGGGTGGAGGAAGCCGCGATCACCGGCGAACCCGCAGCAGCCTGCGCGGTCCGGCACCACGACCTCCTCGGCGACGGCTCGGCCGATGCCGAAAAGCTTAGGAACGAGGCCCATCTCCACCACCGAGCAAACCGGGAGGATGCACGCCGAGCCGAGCCGCCGGTCCACCCGGAGGCGAGGCAGCAGCGTGTCGTGGACGAACTCGACGGAGTCGAGGACGCGGAGCCGGTCGAAGCGTTCCTGGTTCTCCGGGGTCAGCACGGCGCGTGCATCGCGGAACCCGTGAGCGCAGGAGCTTCCCTCGACGACCACCGGCAACCGCCCTTCGCCAGTCCACCGCCACAGCCGCTCGATGGTGGCGTTGCTCACCGCGGTATCGCCCTCGACGTAGCCCTTGGAGTGCCAGGGCGTGCTGCAGCAGGCCCCGGCGATGTCCTCGGGGATGTGCACCGGCACGCCAGCGCGGCGGGCGAGAGACACCAGCGCCTCGGGGACGGAGGGCCGCTCGGGCTCACCCTCGGCTGGCCCGAAGATCCGGAGCATGCACGAGGGGAAGTAGATGGCCTGCGCGCCGTCGGCCGTGGTGCG
>CAZDSB010000629.1:0-3054 GCA_964507515.1 uncultured Myxococcaceae bacterium | reverse complement strand
GCCCCGAGCAGCACCGCCGGGACCATCACCGCCGTCACGAGGGGCATCGAGGTCCACAGGGTCCGGAGGTAGTAGCCCGGCGGCGAGGCCCCGAAGAGCACGCCCCGTCCCTGCACCCAGTTGTAGTGCCAGTAGGCGAGCGCCGAGTGGAACCATCCGTTCCAGGTCAGCCGGTCGAGCAGGCCCAGGAAGAAGGCGAAGAGCAGGAGCACGGCGACGATCTCCGCCGTCTCCCGCCAGCGCCGGCGCGCGAGCCAGGCTCCGACGAGCGCGACGCAGAACAGCGCGTCCTGAAGGCGGAGCAGCACCGCGAGACCGAGCAGCGACGCGCCCAGCACCCGGTCGCGGCGAGAGGCTCCTGCCGGCAAGGCCCAGGCGAGCCCGAGCGTCACCGGCAGCGCGGAGAGAGGCTCGGAGAGCCCGCGGGGAGCGAAGTAGATCGCCGGCGCGGCGAGCGCCCAGAGCGCCCCGGCCGCTGCGGACTCGAGCGGCCCCGCGCCCGTCCGTCGCGCGAGCCGCGCGGTGGCCCAGGCCGTGGCCACTCCCACGGCGGCGAACACCAGCTTCATCGCTGGCACGTAGAGCGCGGGCCGCGAGAGGCCGAGTCCGCGCGCAACCTCCAGCAGCCCGGCGACCAGGCCCGGCAGCACCCAGGTGCGAAGGCCCTCACGGAACTCGAGCGCCACCCAGCCCCGTCCCCACACCAGCCGGTGCGCGGGCTCGAGCGACTGGTAGATCTCGTCGGGCCACGCGATGCCGGCGTCGGTGAGGGCCAGCCAGCCGCGCAGCGCCGCCCCGGCCGCCAGCGCCGCGAGCAGCAGCCACAGTGCGCGCCGCGTGTCGTCGGCCGGATGAGCGTGTTCGTCGGGCGGCACGTGGGGGAGCCCCGTGATACATCAAGCGCTTCCGTCCATGGGCTCGATCAAGATCGCGCGGTTGCTGGAGGACCGGGACTACGGGCTCCAGCTGACCCTGGTGACAGGGGCCGAGGGCCTCGGCCGGGTCATCACCAGCTCGCGCATCCAGAAGCCGGGCCTGGCGCTGGCGGGGTTCACCGAGCACCTCCACCCCGAGCGGGTGCAGGTCTTCGGGAACACCGAGATCTCCTATCTGAACACGCTCGACGAGACCACCCAGCGCGAGGCGCTGAAGAAGCTCAGCGACCAGGACCTGGCCTGCGTAGTCGTGACCAAGGACCTGCCGATCCCCCGCTCGCTCCTGGACGCCTGCAGCTCCGCGCAGCTGGCGCTCATGAAGACCCCGCTGCTCTCCTCCACCTTCATCCAGCAGGTCTCCGGCTTCCTCGACGAGGCGCTCACAGAGTCCGCGAGCCTCCACGGGGTGCTGATGGACGTCATCGGGGTGGGGATTCTCCTGCTCGGAAAGTCCGGAATCGGAAAGAGCGAGATCGCGCTCGACCTCGTGACCCGGGGTCACCGGCTGGTCGCGGACGACATCGTCGAGGTCACCCGCCGCAAGCAGGACACGGTCTACGGCTCCGGAAATCCGATCATCAAGCACCACATGGAGATCCGGGGCCTGGGGATCATCAACATCAAGGACCTGTTCGGCGTGGCCGCGGTGCGTGACCGGAAGAAGATCGAGCTGGTCATCGAGCTCGTCGAGTGGGACCCGCACCGGGAATACGACCGGCTCGGCGTCGAGGAGCGGTTCTTCAACGTCGTCGGTGTCGACCTGCCGCTCTCCACCATCCCCGTTCGGCCGGGCCGCAACATCACCACCCTGGTCGAGGTTGCCGCGCGCAATCACCTCCTCAAGCTGCAGGGCCACCACAGCGCGAAGGAGTTCGCCGAGCAGCTCAACCGCGCCATCGCCGAGGGCGCCATGCGGAGGACCCTGGGCGAGGAGGTGGAGTGATGGACGTCCCGGCGAACGGCCGGCGGCGCATCGTCATCCTCACCGGCGTCTCGGGCTCCGGGAAGTCCACCGCCGTGCGCGCGCTCGAGGACGCGGGCTACTTCTGCATCGACAACCTGCCGGTGGTGCTCCTGCCCCAGCTCACCGGCCTGGGCGAGCTGGCCCAGCCGGACACCCGGCTCGCGCTGGTGGTCGACGCGCGCGAGGGGCACATGCTCCGGAAGGCTCCGGGCATCCTCGGGCGGCTCCGGGACGAGGGGCACCACGTGGAGCTGGTGTTCCTCGACGCCTCGGACGAGAGCCTCGTCCGCCGCTACTCCGAGACGCGGCGCCGGCACCCGCTCGCCTCCGACGAGAGCGTGCCCGCGGGCATCGCCCGGGAGCGCGAGCTGCTCGCCGACCTGCGGGACCTCGCCGACCAGGTCATCGACACCTCGCAGCTCAACGTCCACGACCTGAAGAGGCTGATGATGGCCCGCTTCGGCGAGTCGGGCGCCGCCCTTCCCAGCCTGACCATCATCTCCTTCGGCTACCGCTTCGGGGTCCCTCCCCAGGCCGACCTGGTCTTCGACCTGCGCTTCCTGCCGAACCCGTTCTTCGTCCCCGAGCTCAAGCCCCTCACCGGAGAGGACCCGCGGGTGGCCAGCTACGTCCTCGAGCGCTCGGAGACCCAGGAGTTCCTCGACCGCATCGTGGACCTCGCCCAGTTCCTCTTCCCCCGCTACCAGCGAGAGGGGAAGGCGTACCTGACCGTGGCCCTCGGCTGCACCGGCGGCAAGCACCGGAGCGTGGCGGTCGCCGCGGCCCTGGCGCAGCGGCTCGGCGCCGGCCGGCCGGACGTCCAGCTCCAGCACAGAGACATCGAGAAGGAGTAGCCGGGGCAGAACGGACCGAGCGAGCAGGCGTCGCTGCAGGCCTGTTACTGACCGCGAGAAGGGGCGCCGGGGGTCGTTCCCACCCGGGAGTCTCGATGGACGCCCGCTGGCCCACCCCGGATCTCCGTCTTATTGTGAGGTGGCACGTGAAGATCCTGTGGGCCGCACGTGTCGAATGGTTGCAGCCCACGGTGGCCTGGGAGTAGGAGCCGCCGGCGGACAGCAGAGAGGTGTCATCATGGTCGGGCTCGTGGTCGCAGCCCATGGTCGTCTGGCGCAGGAGCTCGTGGCGACCGCAGAA
>CAZDSB010000628.1:0-15002 GCA_964507515.1 uncultured Myxococcaceae bacterium | reverse complement strand
GGAAGGGCTTCCCCTTGAGCGCCGCGAAGGCCGTCCGCGAGTTCGCGAAGGTGTTCACGCGGATCCCGAACCAGGCGACGCCGTAGCTGCCGGCGATGCCGATGACGCTGAAGATCAGGATGGTGATCACCTTGATCACCTCCATGCGCTGCAGGACGCCGAAGTAGAGGGCCATCACTGCGCCGATCAGCACCCAGAGGGCGAGGATGAACTTCCCCTGGGTGACCAGGTACGTCTTGCAGGTCTCGTAGATGAGCTCGCTGATCTCGAGCATCGCCTTGTGGACCGGCAGCCTCCGCAGCTGAGAGAACTGGTAGAGGCCAAAGCCGAAGCCGAAGAGGCAGATCAGCAGACCCCACATCAGCAGGGACCGGCCGTTGGTTCCGCCCAGGAAGGTGACCTTGGACAGGTCCGGCAGCTGAAGCTCTGCCTCGCTGGCGAACGCCGAGCCTGACAGGACCAGCGTGGCCACCCCGATCCACCGGGCTAGGCCACGAAGACCCGGGTGAGCCCCGGGGGTGCGTGACGCGATCATGTGCACATCTCCTCGAAAGGAAATCGAGGGGTTGGCCGCCCGCATCACGCGGACGCTTCAGCGCAGCCTCGTGCCATGGAAGAACGGGGAGTTGACCCGCGCTCGGTGGCGGGCGGGCGCATAGCACACACCGGGCCCTGACTTGAAGGGTTGGCCGCCGGGGAAACGGGGAACTAGCGCCCCAGGGCTCCCCGGAGCAGGGCGAGACCCCGGTCCAGGACCACTCCGTAGAGCACGTGGGCGGCCAACCCCCGGGCGTGGGTCTCCGGGGGGTACTCGCGAGGCTTCGCGCTCATGCCCAGGGCCGGAAGCGCGCCCTCGTCCATGCTCATCCACAGGAGGATGCCCAGACCGACGCCCACCCCTGGCGGCAGCGGCCTCCAGCGTGCGGACAGCGCTCCGAGGGCCGCGCCCCAGAACGTGCCGAACCCGTAGTGGACCACCTCGCCAGCCAGGGAATGGCGGTGCGGAGGCAGCGACGCTCCCACCGCCGCGGCGGCCTTCTCGGCCACCTTCACCGTGGGTGGGGCGCCGAGCTTCTCGTTCACCTGCTTCTCCTGGCGCTTCGCCGACTCCGGTTGCCGCTTCGAGAGATAGCTGGTCAGCGGGCCCATCGCGGCGGTGGCAGCGGCGCCGGCGATGGCGCCCAGGGCGGCGTCGGTCAGGACGTCAGCCGCGGTGGTCTCGTGTTCGAACATGGGCGCTGCACCTCCGGAGGGCCGGAACGTGGGAAGCGGTGCGGCGGCCGGCAAGGTGCGCGGGGTCAGGCGACCCGGGGACCGAACACGCGGTCGGCGAGCGAGCGAAGCCCGCCGCGGAGCGACTCGAGCGTTCCCGGAGCGAGCCCCCAGGTGCTGAGCCAGAGGCCCGTCTGCACCGGCCCGGTCCGGCCGGGCTCCATCTCGATCAGGAGCACCGCGCCGCCGCCGAGCTCCGGGAACTTGCCGAAGAGCTGGGTCGGGAACCGGGCGTGCTGCACCTCGAACCGCCGGGGCTGCCCGTCGAGCGAGACCTGGGCCGTCGACCCCGATTCGGGACGCGGCGGCGCGAGCGCCAGCCCCTCGGGACCGAAGAGCCGGGTTCCGAGCGCGTCGCGGGTCAACGTGCTCGGCCGGCGCTCGAAGAGCACGGTGCGTCGCTGGCCGAGGTGATGGCGGACGGTCTCGAGCAGGTGCCAGAGGAAGAACGTCCAGCCCGCCTTCGTGCCGTCGACCATGTCATCCCAGTCCGCCCCGTCCCCGAAGCCGGAGTGGACGAGCCGCAGGCGCGTGCCGCCTGGACCGGGCGAGAGCTGCCACTCGATGACGATCGGCGCGGCCGTCGCGGGGAGCTGCTGATAGGCGTCGAAGTCGTCCTGCCAGCGGACCAGCCGCTCGCGCTCCGCTGCGGCGACCTTCGTGTTCCAGCGCATCTCCGGGCCCCAGCAGAGCGTGAGCGTTCCTCCCGGCTCGCCCGAGCCCTCGACCTGGGGCGCGAACCACTGCGCGATCCAGGCCGGGTCGGTCAGTAGTCGCCAGACCGTGTCCGGATCCGTCGGCAGATCGACGGTGAGCTCGAGCACGCGGGAAGGGTTCGGGGGTTTGCCTGGGCTCATGAAGGCGACTCCTCTGCTGGAGAGGGCGATGCGGGCGCGAGGGCCGGATGACCGAGGAGCGAGATCCGGAAGGAACGCCCGCCGGGTGCGTCGGGGCGGTGATGCCGGCTGACCAGGTCCGAGAAGACGGCGAGCAGCTCCTCGAGGAACTCGTTCTGCGAGCGGGCCGACGCGAACCGCACCTCGGTCTGGAGGGTGAGCGTGGGGAGCTTCTTTCCGGCGGCGTCGGCCTTCGGACGGAGCGCGCTGACCTCCTCGATGACCTTGCCGGCCGCCGCGAGCAGGTAGGTGCTCGAGAACCGGTCCCGGGCCTCGTCTGCGGACAGCCCGAGCGCTCCCAGCAGCCTGGGCGCGAGCACGTAGGTGCGCGCGCTGGCCTGGAGGAGCCGCTCGACGCAGTTGCGCTTCTTCCGCTCACCCACGCAGGTGAGGAGCCCGGCCGCCTCCAGCGCCCGGACGTGATGGCCCACCCGCTGCCGGGGAAGCCCGAGGCTCCGTGCCACCCCGGCGCTCGAGTCGGGGTCCCGGAGGGCGGTGAGGATGCGCAACCGGGCCGGATCGAGCACGACGGCTGCCGTCTCGGCGGCGTCGAGCACCTCCACCTCGGCCTGCGCCTGGGATTTCACGACCGGCATCATCGTCAAGACAGGATTGACTGTCAAGAGATAGGACGGGTGGAAGATGGTAGAAAGTGTACGAAATTCAAGGGGCTGGAAAGCGTTACGAGGTGTCAAACACCTCGTTATGGGGCCCCCGCTCTCGAGGCCTTAGAACCGCAGGCGCTCGAAGAGCCGGACCGGCAGGGCCCGGATGATGGCCATGATCCAGCGCCACCGTCCGGGGACGTAGACCATCCGCTCACCGCGCTCGAGCGCCTGGTGGATCCGCCGCCCCACCACGTCCACGTCCGCCACCAGGCGCGGGTTCAGCGCCCGGCCGGCCACCATCGGCGTGTCGACCGGGCCCGGCTTGATGGTCACGACCGTGACCCCGCGGCCCCGGAGCCTGTGCCCGAGCCCGCTCGCGTAGGCGGTCAGCGCGGCCTTCGCGGCGCCGTAGACGTAGTTGTCCGACCGGCCCCGCTCGCCGGCCACGCTGGAGAGCACGCCCAGGACCCCGTTCTCCGCCACCGCCATCCGCTCCGCCGCGGCCTCCATCAGCGTCGCGGCGCTGGTGAAGTTCACGTCCCACGAAGCGACCGCCCGGCGCGGATCCTCCTGACAGGCCTGCTGGTCCGGCAGCACCCCGTGCGCGACGAGCACCACGTCGAGCCCGTCCAGCGCCTTTTCGGCCTCGGCCACCAGCGTCCGGTGACGCTCGATGTCGCACAGGTCCGCCGCCCGCTGGAGCACCACCTCTCCACCGCGCACCGTCAGATCTGCCGCCACCGACGACAGGTGCTCGCGCGACCGCGCCACCAGCGCGAGCCGTGCTCCTTCCGTCGCGTAGACCCGGGCGACCGCCTGCGCGATTCCGCTCGTCGCGCCGAGGATGAGCACCCGCCGGCCACCGGTCATCCCATCACCCGCGACCAGAAGCGCGACCGGAACCCCGGGTCGATGAACGTCGCGAACTCGTCGAGCCGGGGATAGCCGCGCCGGAAGGTCTCACCGGACATCCGCGCGTCCTTCGCGGGGTAGATCGCCCCCCCGTAGGTCCGTACCACCGCGTCCATCTCGTCCAGACAGGCGCGCGTCTCCTCGCCGCGATTGGGCACGTCGATGGTGAGCGTCCACCCGGGCCGGGGAAACGACAGCATCCCCGGCGAGCTCAGCGGCCCGAAGCGCTTCAGCACCGAAAGGAACGAGCCCTGCCCGCGCGTCGACGTCAGCGCCAGCAGCGCCCGGACGCCTTCCATGTCCGGCACCACCGACTGGTGCTGGAAGAAGCCCCGCCGTCCGTAGAGGCGGTTCCATGCCCCGAGCGCATCGAGCGGATGAAAGAACTTCCACGCCGACGTCCGGGACCGCCAGCGCGGCAGGTGTTCGTAGAACGCATTGAACGTGCGCAGGAGGAACGGCGAGAGGAGGAAGTCCGGCGCCTCGAACGTCACGTTCCTCGGCTTCGGTCGTCTCGGCGGCCGCGCCGGCCCCTCGGCGAGGTTGCCCCGGAAGTAGACGCCGCGCCCGAGCGAGCGCCCGCGGGCGAGACCGTCGATCCACGCCACCGTGTAAGAGTGCGTGTCCCTCGATGCGTCGTCCAGCGCCTCCGCCTCCTCGAGCGTCCGGAAGCGGATCGCGTCTGCGTCCACCCATCCGGAGGGCACGCGTTCGAGCTGGACCTCCACCCAGACGATGAGCCCGGTGAGCCCGAGACCCGCGACCGTCGCCGCGAACAGCGGATCGCCGAGGTGCAGCGTGCTCAGGCCCCCGTCGCTGCGGCGCAACCCGAGCGCGCGCACGTGCCGGCCGAACGACCCGGCCCGGTGGTGGTTCTTCCCGTGGATGTCGTTGGCCACCGCGCCCCCGAGGGTGACGAACTGCGTCCCGGGCAGGACGGGAGGCAGCCACCCGCGCCCGAGCACCAGCTCCGTCACCTCTCCGAGCGTCGTCCCCGCCTCGGCCCGGAGCACGCCCGCGTCGGCATCGAAGGAGATGAAGCGGCGGAGCCCCCGGGTCAGAAGCACCGGGCCCTCGGCGTTCAGGCAGCTGTCGCCGTAGCTGCGGCCCATTCCGTAGGGCAGCACCGCGACGCTGGACGGGAGCGGGTCGTCCATCCACGCCAGCGGAACCGACTCCTGGGCGACCCGGGGATTCCGCCCCCAGCTCTCCGGCCCGGACCCCTGTCCCGTATCCTCCACCGCACGCTGGCGTAGCACGGTCCCTCGCCCTGACGACATGCTGGCATCAGCCCACCTTCGACACCGGACGCGGGGCGCCGGCCGGGCCGTTATGAGCTTCCCCACGCATGGCCAGGGAACCGGACGGACCGCCGTCCTCACGACTCGCACGGCTCCGGAAGCTCGCGGGCCTCGGTGCACAGCTGGGCGGCGACGCGCTCGCCCGCGGCGTGAAGCGGCTCACGGGCTCCGACCCGAGCAGTCTGTCCCGCGGCACCGCCGAGAAGCTGGTCGAGACCCTCGGGGACCTCAAGGGCGCCGCGATGAAGCTCGGTCAGGTGGCCAGCATGGACCCGGACCTCTTTCCGCCCGAGGTGCGCGCCGTCCTCGCCCGGCTCCAGAACGAGGCGCCACCGATGCCCTTCGCGCGGGTGGCCGCGGTCCTCGAGGAGGAGCTGGGCGGCAGCCCGGACGAGCTGTTCGCCGAGTTCAGTCGCGAGCCGATGGCCGCGGCCAGCCTGGGACAGGTGCACCGCGCCCGGCTCCGCGACGGCCGTGACGTGGTCGTGAAGATCCAGTACCCGGGAATCGACCAGGCGCTGAAGAGCGACATCGACAACCTCGGTCTGGTGGTGAAGACCATGGCCCTGACCCACCGCGCGCTCGACGGCCGGAGGTACTTCCACGAGCTCGCGGAGGAGCTCTCCCACGAGCTCGACTACTCGCGCGAGGGGCGGCTGGCCCGCGAGTTCGCGTCGGCGTCAGCGGCCCTGCCGGACGTCGTCGTCCCGGAGATCGTGGACGAGCGGACCAGCACCCGCGTGCTGACGATGCAGCACATCCCCGGTCAGACCCTGAAGACCTTCCTCGCCTCGCAGGCCCCGAACGCCGAGCGGCTCCGCGTCTCGGGTCTGCTGATTCGCGCGATCCACGGCTCCTTCCTCGTCGACGGCACCGTTCACGCGGACCCGCACCCGGGAAACTTCATGGTGATGCCGGACGGCAGGCTCGGCGTGCTCGACTTCGGCAGCGTGAAGCGCTTCAGCCGCGAGTTCTTCGAGGGTCATCGCGACGTCTTTCGGCTCGTGCTGGAACAGAAGCCCATCGACGTGCTCGCGCTCGTGCGCCGCGTCGGCTTCACCGTGGAGGTTCCGGACGACGAGGCCCGGCCACTCCTCGAGGAGATGATCCACGTCGCCGGACGCGCCCTGCGCACCGACGACTACGACTACGCACACGACACCATGGCGCCCGACAGCCGTAAACTCTTCGCGAAACACGCGGCGCAATTCCTGAAGATCCGTCCACCCGCCGAGGGGGTGATGTTCATCCGGGCGTTCGGTGGGTTGCAGCAGAACCTCCGCTTGCTCGGCGCGCGTGGGGATTTCCGTCCCTTCTACCGAAGTCTGCTCCCTCTCCTCGCCTGAGGAGGTGAATGGCGACGCCGGCCGAGCCGTGCGAGGCTTGCGCATCCATGGTCCGTCGGCTCGTACCGTTCCTCGTCGCCGCCGTCCTGCCCTCCACCGCTCTCGCCCAGTCGGCCGATCGCGCGATGCTGGCCGAGCTCGCAAAGGTGAAGGCGGTCGACGCGCACTCGCACCTGCTCATCAACCGGGTCGAGCCCGCCGGGAAGGCGCTCGCGCAGCAGCGCAGCGCGACCGACCTGCCGTTGCGGCTCCGAGGCCTCGGCCCGGAGTGGGCGCGCACCTGGAAGCTGCTCTACAAGGTGAACGTCCCGGATCCTTCCGACAAGCGATTCACCGAGCCCGAGAAGCGCTTCGCCGAGCTGCAGCAGGCTCGCGAGCTCCTCGTCGACGACCTGGCCACCGAGTTCTCCACCAGCATGCTCGACCAGGCGAACGTCGAGATGGCGATCGTCTCGGGTGATCCGCTCACCGGGAAGGGGCTGGAGCGCTTCCGCTTCGTGCCTCGCGCGGATGTCTTCCTCCGTCCATTCGCCCAGGAGTCCGCCGAGGCGCTGAAGCCGTTCTTCATCGCCGCGCGCATGTACACGCTGCCCAAGGGCCTCGACGAGTACCTCCGCAAGGTGGTGACCGCCGCGCTCGAGCGCTGGGTCTCGGAGGGAGCGATCGGCATCGACGTCGGGATCTCGGCGTGGCGCGGGCTGGACTTCGACGACGTGAACGCCGAGGTCGCGCGCGCCGCGTACGGGCGGCTGGTCATCGGCGGCGAGTTCGGCGCGAGCCCCGCAGACATGAAGGCCTTCCAGGACTACACCTTCCGCTACCTCGCCGCCGAGGCGGGGCGGGTGGGGCTGGTGATGCACGTGAAGACCGGAATGTCGCGCGACGCCACCGGCATCGTCGGTTTCGGCAACCCGATCCTCCTCGGCTCGTCGATGGCGGACCCCCGGCTGCAGAAGACGAAGTGGCTCCTCGTGCACGGCGGCTTCCCGTTCGACAAGGAGACCGGACCGCTCCTCCTCCGTCCAAACGTCTACGCGGACGTGTCGGTGCAGGACCTGGTGCGCTCGCCGACCGAGCTCGGCGAATCGCTCCGCCGGTGGTTCGAGCTGGCTCCGGAGCGCGTGTGCTTCGCCACCGACGCCGCCTCCGATCCCTCGGCCCCGCAGCTGCGCTGGCCCGAGCTGACCTTCCTGGGCGCGGAGACCACCCGCGCGGCGCTCTCGATCGCCCTCTCGCGCATGGTGAGCGACGGGCTGGTCACCAAGGCGCAGGCACTGCAGATCGGCAAGGGCGTGCTCCGCGACAACGCCCTGGCGCTGCATGGCCTGGGGCCGCAGCAGGCGTCCGACGCCGCGCCGGCGGCGGCCTCGGCAGAGCGCATCGCTCGCTGACCGCCGTCCTCCGCCGGTCGCGTGCTGCACGCGGCGCTTGCGCGCTCGCTCGAAGCGGAGCAAACGCCGGACGTGGCATTCGTCCCCGGCATGAAGGTCCGCTACGCGCTCCAGCCAGAGTGGGGTGTGGGTCACCTGCTGCGCACGTTCGAGGGTGGCACCGTCGCGGAGGTCCTTTTCCCCGGACGCTCGCAGCCCACGCTGGTCTCCACCCGCGGAAACACGCTGCTCCCGCATCCCTTCGCGCCCGGTGAACGGGTCCGGACAACGAAGGGCAAACCCGCGACCATCACCGGCGAGGAACCCGGTGGCCGCGGACTGCGCCGGTATGTCCTCCGGTACGAGGACGGGACCGAGGACGAGCTCCCCGAGTCCGAGGTCCAGGCGCCTCCGCCAGACACGGATCTCCTGACCAGCCTGCGCGACGGACGGGTCGCGGATGCCCGTGCGTTCCTCCTCCGCCGGCAGGCGCTGACGCTGGACGAGGAGCGCCGGAACGACGCGCTCGGCGCCCTCCTCGCCAGCCGGGTCATGGTCAAGCCGCATCAGGTGGGCGTCGTGCAGCGGGTGCTCTCGGCGCGCCGTCCGCGCTTCGTCCTCGCCGACGAGGTGGGTCTGGGCAAGACCATCGAGGCGGGGATGATCTTCTCGGCACTCCGCCTGTCCGGTCTCGCCGCGCGCGTCCTCGTGGTCGCCCCGAGCCACCTCACGGTCCAGTGGCTGGCCGAGCTGTTCCACAAGTTCCAGCAGCTCTTCACCCTCGTCGACGGTGATCGCCTCGCCCGGAGCCGCCGCGAGGAGCCGGACGTCTCCCCGTGGGAACGCTTTCCGCGGGTGGTGACCAGCCTCGAGCTGCTCTCCCGCTCCCCGGAGGAGGTGCAGGAGATCGCCGCCGCGGGATGGGATCTGGTCATCGTCGACGAGGCTCACCACCTCCGCGGCGAGAAGGCATTTGCCGCCATCGAGGCGATCGCCTCACGCACCTGGGGACTGCTCCTCCTCACCGCGACGCCGATGCAGCTCGACCCGGACGAGTACCGGGCACTCCTCACGCTGCTGGACCCGGTCACCGCTCCGGACGCGAGCGCGTTCCGGGCCCGCATCGAGCGGCAGGAGGCGCTCTCCCGGACCGTTCGCGCGCTGCTCGAGGGGTCCGACGCCGAGGCCACGACGGCGCTCGGCGCGCTCCGCGCCCGGTTCCCCGACGACCCGGAGCTCGGCGAGCTGACCGACCGCGAGGCGCTCCTCGTGCACCTCGCGGAGACCTACAGCCTCTCCGAGGCGCTCGTCCGCAATCGCCGCGCCCGCGTGGGCGGCTTCAGCGCCCGGCGGCTGCACCGGCACGTCGTCGAGCCTCCGGAAGCGGAGCTCCTGGCCCGCGACGCGGTGCTGGGCGCGGTGCGTTCCGGCTCCATCCGCGGGGCGGCGCTGGCCGGTCTCCTCCGGCGGCTCGACTCCTCTCCTGCGGCGTTCGCACAGGCAGCGAGCGGCGTCCTCCCCTCGCCTCCGACGCTCCCCGCCCGCGACGCGAAGTACCAGGCGCTGCGTGCGCTGCTCGCGTCGATCTGGGAGGACGAGCCCGACGCGAAGGTGCTCCTCTTCACCGAGGCGCTCGCGACGCTGGAGAGCCTCCGGTCGCTCCTCTCCGCCGACGGGATCGAGGCGCTGGGATACCACGGCGAGCTCGCGCTCGTGGACCGCGACCGGCAAGTGGCCCGGTTCCGCGACCCGGACGGACCGAAGCTGCTTCTCTCCACCGAGGTGGGCGGCGAGGGTCGGAACTTCCAGTTCGCGCACCACCTGGTGAACTACGACCTGCCCTGGAGCCCGGCGACGATGGAGCAGCGCATCGGTCGCCTCGATCGCATCGGGCAGACCAAGCCGGTGGACATCCACGTCTTCGACGTCCGCGGCACCCTCGCGTCGGACGTGCTCGCGCTGCTCGCAGACGCGGTGGGCGTCTTCGGCGAGACGGTGGGCGGGCTGGACGCCGTGCTCGAGGAGGTCGAGGACCGCATCCTGGACCTGGCCCTCGAGGGCGCCGGGGACCGCGCGGAGTACCGCACGACGCTCGCCGCGCGGGTCGCCGAGGCACGGTCGGCCATCCGTCGCGCCTACGATCCGCTGCTCGATGAGCGGAGCTTCGATCGCGAGGCCGTGCAGGCCCTGGTCGACCGCGCCGCAACGCGCATCGGCCTCGACCTGGACCCGGACGACTCGCTGGAGGACGGGCTCTGGGCCATCGCCCGGGACCTCGACGAGCGGCTGGAGGAGACCGTCACCGAGCTGGCCCGGCGAGTCGGCATCGGCGTGGACACCGACGAGCAGGTGGACGCGTTCCAGTGCGCGTTCCACTTCGGCCACGCGCTCAAGGTCGAGGCGCTGCCGGGGCTGCAGCTTGGCGAGGAGCGCACCGTCCTCGGAACGTTCTGGCGCGACACGGCGGTGGAGCAGGAGGAGATCGACTTCTTCGCCACCGGTCACTCCATCGTCGAGGCGCTGTTCGGCTTCCTGCGCGACGGGCCCTACGGCCGGAACGGATGCCGCGCCATCCAGCATCGCGGTCCGGCGGCCCGCGGCCTCGAGGTGCTCTTCCACGTCGTTCCCCCGGAGCCGGAGGACACCTCTCCGGGAGCCCGCGTGCCGTCACGGCAGCTCTCCCGCGTGCTCGATCGGGGCCTGATCCGCGTGGCGGTGACCGTCCGCCCCGGCGGCCTTCCCGGAGTGGAGTCGCGGCTGCTCGAGGTGCTCGCCAGCGAGGAGGGGAAGTCGCTCCAGGGCGACCAGATCCGGGCGGCCTTCCCCGACCTGGCGAGCTTCGTCGACCCGGGCGTCGCTGAGGCGACCCGCGCCGCGACCAGCCAGCTGAAGGCGATGCAGACCGAGGCCAGGGAAAAGCTCGACCAGGAGCGCGACCGCGCGCTGATCCGCCTGGAGCGCGGGTTGCGCCACCAGGGGATGAGTCCCGCGGCGATGAAGGCCCAGCTCGCCGCGGAGCGTGCGCATCACCGCACGCTCGTCGAGGCGCTCGAGGGGGTCCGTCTCCAGCTCGACTCGGTCTGCGCCTTCGTCCTCGCGCGCTGACCTACGTCAGCGCTCCATCGTGAGCACGGCCGATCCGGTGAACCGGCCCTCCCGCAGCGCCTGGACCGCCTCGTTCGCCCGCTCCAGGGGAAACACGGTGACGTCGGGCCGGATGCCGAGGCGCGCGGCCAGCGGAAGGAACTCCCGGCCGTCGTCGCGGGTCAGATTCGCCACCGAGTGGATGCTGCGCTCGCCCCACAGCTTGTCGTACGGGAACGACGGGATGTCGCTCATGTGGATGCCGGCGCAGACCACCGTTCCGCCGGGAGCGAGCGCCTCGAGCGCGCGCACCACCAGCTCGCCGACGGAGGCGAAGACGATCGCCGCGTCGAGCGGTACCGGCGGCCTCTCGTGCGAGCTGCCCGCCCAGACCGCGCCGCGCTCCCGGGCGAAGGCCTGGCCGAGCGTGTCTCCGTCCCGGGTGAACGCGTACAGCTCGCGCCCCTGCGCGACGACGACCTGTGCCACGAGATGCGCGGAGGACCCGAACCCGTAGAACCCGATGCGGTGCCCCAGGCCGGCGAGCCGGAGCGCCCGATAACCGATGAGCCCGGCGCAGAGCAGTGGCGCCTGGTGCACGTCGTCGAGGCCCGGCGGCAGCGGAAAGCAGAAGCGGGCGTCGGCCACCGTCTGCTCGGCATAGCCGCCATCGAGGGTGTAGCCGGTGAATCGCGCGGCGGCGCAGAGATTCTCCCGGCCCGAGCGACAGAAGGCGCAGGTCCCGTCGGTCCACCCGAGCCAGGGAACGCCCACCCGATCCCCGACGGCGAGGGAGGTCACGCCGGGGCCGAGCTCCACGATCTTTCCCACGATCTGATGGCCGAGGACCAGCGGCAGATTGGGTCGGGTCAGCTCCCCGTCGAGGACGTGCAGATCCGTCCGGCACACGGCACAGGCGCGGACCGATACCCGGACCTGCCCATCGCCACAGCGTGGTTCCTCGATGTCACGCAGCGTGAGGGGTTGCCGCGGCCGCTGGAGGATCTGGGCACGCACGCCCGGGAGAATGGACCCGATCGACCGCGAACGGAATCCATTCCCACACGAACCGTGTCTTCCCGAAGCGGGGACCGAAGCTCTCGCTTGCGGTCCGACAGCTGGCGGGTCCACTGTGGCGCCCCCGGCGCTGGCGCGTGCCGGCGTCGGCCTCGCTCAAAGGAGTCGACCCATGCCGACCTACGTGACACTGGTGAAGTACACGGATCAGGGCGTCCGCAACATCAAGGAGAGCCCTGCGCGACTCGAGGCGGCGAAGAAGGTCGCAAAGGCCGCCGGTGCGGAGATCAAGTCCTTCTACCTGGCGCTGGGGACCTACGACATCGTCCTCACGGTGAATGCGCCGGACGACGAGACCGCAGCCAGGCTCGTGCTCAGCATCGGTTCGCAGGGGAACGTGCGAACCGACACCCTGCGCGTCTTCGACGAGACCGAGTTCCGGAAGCTGATCGCCTCGTTGCCCTGAGAAACGCGGGGGGCAGCTCGGGTACTCTGGAAACCATGGCGACCGACGACGAGCTGCGCGCTGAGGTGGAGCGGCTGAAGGCGGAGAACGAGGTGCTCAAGGCCCGGCGCTCGGGAGCGACCTCGATGAAGGTCAGCGAGAAGGGCGGGCTCTCGGTTTACGGCCTCGGTCGCTTCCCGGTCACGCTGTACCAGGAGCAGTGGCTCAAGCTTCTCGACATGGCCGATCAGATCCGCGCCTTCATCCGCGAGCACCAGTCCGAGCTCAAGAAGCGCGAGTGAACGTCCGCTCGCACTTCCGTTTGCCGCCGGGGCGGCCGGGGCGATAGAAGGGCACGGCGTCGCGGCAGGGGAGACGGACGCGGAGGAGGTGCGCCATGCGGCGCCTGCTCAGCTGGGTCCTCGTCGGCACCGCCTGCACCGCGACCGCCCCGTACACCCCGCCGGTGTCGAGCGCGGTTCCCGTCCCGTCCCCGGCGCGTTCCCCGGATGCGCTCGCCGCCTTCGACGGCCTGCCCAACGGGATGGTGGACCTCGCCACCCACCGGGCGGATCAGGTCTCGTTCGACAAGCAGGAGGAGATCTCCACCGGGCTCGGACCCCTCTACAACGCCGACTCCTGCCGCGACTGTCACGAGAACCCGGTGGCCGGTGGAGCGAGTCAGGTCACCGTGCTCCGCGCGGGGCACCGCGACGCGCAGGGCAACTTCGTCTTTCCCGACGTGCGCATCGGGGGTGGCTCGGTCGTCGTCAGCCAGCGGACGTTGATCAACGACAAGGCCATCTGCCCGGGCGTGGAGTCACCCGAGACAGATGCCCAGCAGCACCTGCCCGACTCGGAGAACATCCGTGCGCTCCGCATCTCGGTGAGCATGCTGGGCGACGGGTACGTGGAGGCCGTTCCCGACGCGCTGCTGGAGGCCATCGCGCGCTGGCAATGCAGCCAGCCGGAGCTCGGCGTGTGTGGCACGCCGATGCGGGTGCCGGTGCTCGAGGCACCGGGTACGGTGAACATCGGTCGCTTCGGCTGGAAGGCCGAGCACGCGAGCGTCCCCTCCTTCGCGGCCGACGCGTTCCTGAACGAGATGGGCGTGACCACGGCGCTGCTGCCCAACGACGTGACGCCACTCTGCGACACGGTTCCGGACCCGGAGGATCGGCCCGACGCGACGGGCATGACCGACCTGCAGCACGTCTCCCGCTTCATCCGCGCCACCAAGGCGCCGCCTCGTGATGCGCGGCTGGCGGAAACCGTCGAGGCTCGGACCGGCTCGACCCTCTTCGAGACGATCGGCTGCGCGGTCTGCCACGCGCCGACGCTCACCACCGCACCCGCCGGGACCTCGCTGTTCGGTGGCACTTATCGCGTGCCGGAGGCGCTCGGCAGCCTCGTCCTCCACCCCTTCGGTGACTACCTGGTGCACGACGTGGGCACCGGCGACGGCATCATGCTCGCGGTGCCGGAGCATCACGGGGCGCAGTTCGTCGGAATCCAGGAGGAGTTCGCAGCGGCCACGAACAAGGTCCGTACCGCGCCGCTCTGGGGCCTGCGGACCCGGAGCCGCCTGATGCACGACGGGCTCTCCTACACGCTGCGGGACGCCATCGGCCGTCACCAGGGCGAGGCGCGCGTGGCACATGCGGCGTTCGACGCCCTCCTGCCGCAATCGCAGGAGCACCTGCTCACCTTCCTCCGCTCGCTCTGACGGACCTCGGTCCCGACGGGCTCAGTGGACGGCGGCGGGTCCTGCGTGCGCCGGTCCCTTCGCCGGAGCAGGCAGCGCTCCCCGGTCGAGCCAGGCCTCGTAGGCCTTGAAGTCGTATGGGCGTCCGAGGAAGTCGGCCACGAGGTCCGCTGCCGGTTTCCCGCCGCCCATCGCGAGGACGCGGTCGCGGTAGCGGTTCGCCGTCTCGCGGTCGAACAGGCCGTTGCTCGCGAACGGGATGAAGAGGTCCTTGGCGATGACCAGGGACCACATGTACGTGTAGTACACGGCGCTGTAGCCGGTCAGATGCCCGAACGATGCCTGCGGGTACGTGCCCTTGACGTAGGGGAAGGTCCAGTACTTCTCCATCGACTCGGCGACCACCGCGTTGGAGTCGAGCCCCTGGGCAGGCCGGTCGTGCAGGTGCAGGCTGAGCGCGGCGAGATACATCTGCCGCCGTACCTCGATGGCCTTGCCGAACTCCTCCGCGAGGCGGAGCTGCTCCACCATCTTCGCGGGGATGGGCTTGCCGGTCTTCACGTGCTTCGCGAAGGTCTGGAGGACGCCGGGATCCCGCACCCACTCCTCGAGCATCTGCGAGGGTGCCTCGACGAAGTCCTGCTCGGTCCGCACACCGGAGTTCGCCGCCCAGCGGGTGTGGCCTCCGAGGACGTGGTGAACCAAGTGCCCGAACTCGTGGAAGAGGGTCCTGACATCGCCGTACTCGATGAGGCCGCCCGGCTTCGGGAAGTTGCAGAGCAGCGCGCCCTCCGGCAACCGGTGCCCCTGCTGTCCCGAGATGATGGTGAACTGGGCTGCGTGCTTGAACTTCCCCTCGCGCGGGTGGAGGTCCAGGTAGACACGGCCGAGCGACTTCCCCGCTGTCTCGCCGAATGACGGCCCGGCGATGACGTCGTAGGTCCGCACGTCGGGATGCCAGACGACGGCGTTCTCCACCGGGCGGTAGGAGACGTCGAAGAGCTTGCCCGAGACGTCGAGCACGCCCTGGAAGACCCGGCTCGCCT